>JAAYXG010000590.1 GCA_012516015.1 Lysobacteraceae bacterium
CGTGCCGTGGTCCATGACCTGCAACAGCAGGTTGAACACTTCGGGATGCGCCTTCTCGATTTCGTCGAGCAGCAACACGTAATGCGGATGCTTGTTGATCGCTTCGGTCAGCAATCCGCCTTGATCGAAACCGACGTACCCCGGCGGTGCGCCGATGAGCCGCGACACCGTGTGCCGTTCCATGTACTCGGACATGTCGAACCGAATGAGTTCGACGCCGAGTGCGATCGCGAGCTGACGAGTGACCTCGGTCTTGCCCACGCCGGTCGGGCCCGCAAACAGGAACGAACCGACGGGTTTGCGCTGATCGCCCAAGCCGGAGCGAGACATCTTAATCGCCGAGGCCAGCGATTCGATCGCTTGATCCTGACCGAAGATGACGAGCTTGAGGTTGCGCTCGAGGTTGCGCAGAACGTCTTTGTCCGACGTCGAGACGTTCTTGGGCGGTATGCGTGCGATGCGCGCGACGACGTCTTCGATCATCTGCGTCGTGACGGTCGACTCGCGCTCCTCCTGCGGTCGCAGTCGCAAGCGCGCCCCCGCCTCGTCGATGACGTCGATCGCCTTGTCGGGCAGCTGCCGGTCATTGATGTGCCGCGCCGCGAGCTCGGCCGCGGCGGCAAGGGCCTCGTCCGCGTATTGAACGCCGTGATGCTCTTCGAAGCGCGAGCGCAGCCCCTTGAGGATCTCGACCGTCTCCGCCACCGTCGGCTCCACGATGTCGACCTTCTGGAAGCGACGCGCGAGCGCATGATCCTTCTCGAAGATGCCGCGGTATTCCGAGTACGTCGTCGACCCGATGCAGCGCAGCTCGCCGTTCGCGAGCGCCGGCTTGATCAGATTCGAGGCATCCATGACCCCGCCAGATGCCGCGCCGGCGCCGATGACGGTGTGGATCTCGTCGATGAACAAGATCGAGCCCGGGATCTTCTTGAGCTCGGCGAGCACGCCCTTCAAGCGCTTCTCGAAATCGCCTCGGTACTTCGTACCCGCGATGAGCGCGCCCATGTCGAGCGCATACACGGTGCAATCGGAAAGCACGTCGGGAACTTTGTCCTCGACGATCATGCGCGCAAGCCCCTCCACGAGGGCCGTCTTGCCGACGCCGGCCTCGCCGACGTAGAGCGGATTGTTCTTGCGGCGGCGGCACAGAATCTCGACCGTCCGTTCGATCTCGACCTGTCGACCGATCAACGGATCGATGCGCCCTTCCATCGCGAGCTTGTTCAGATTCGTCGTGTACTTTTCCAGCGTCGTGCCGCCCTCGCTGTCGCGGTCCGTGTCGCTCCCCGCCGCCGACTCGTCCTTCTCCGTGCGATCGTCCGCAATCTTCGAGAGTCCGTGCGAGATGAAATTGACGACGTCGAGCCGCGCGACGTCCTGCATCGAAAGCAGGTAGGCCGCGTGCGAGTGCTTCTCGCTGAAAATCGCGACCAGCACGTTGGCCGCAGTCACTTCCTTCTTGCCGCTCGATTGCACGTGGAAGACGGCTCGCTGCAGGACGCGCTGAAAGCCGAGCGTCGGTTGGACTTCCCGGTCATCGTCCTCCTTCAAGCGCGGCGTCGTCTGGTCGATGAAGTCCTTCAGGTCTTTGCGCAGACGCGCGACGTCTGCGCCGCAGGCGCGCAGAATCTCCCGCACCTTCGGCGTGTCCACGATTGCGAGCAACAGGTGCTCGACCGTCATGAACTCATGCCGAGCTTCCCGTGCAGACTGGAACGCCTCGTTGAGACAGATTTCGAGTTCGCTACTTAACACTGAACGGTCTCACCTAATTCGGCAGCCTCGCCCTCGCGGAGCAGCTGCCTTGGCCGTGGTACTACATGAGACTCTGCGACGGGGGGGGTTTGTTCCGTACTTCGAGCCTCACTCGATCTCAAGCCTCTTCCATCGTGCAGAGCAGCGGGTGCTGGTGCTGGCGGGCGTAGGTCGTCACCTGAGCCACCTTGGTTTCGGCGATCTCGAACGTGAACACGCCGCAAACGCCCTTCCCTTTCGTGTGAACCTCGAGCATGACGCGCGTCGCCGTGGTCCGATCCATTGCAAAAATGCGCTCGAGTACGTCGACGACGAACTCCATCGGAGTGTAGTCGTCGTTCAGCAATATGACCTGGTACAGCGGCGGGCGTTTGAGCTTAGGCTCCGCTTCCTCTGCAACCAGCTCGCGTGCATGTCGTGTGCTCTCTTCCGTCATTCAAGTCGATGCATGATCGGGTCCACCTCTTTATAGGGGGGAAAGGCAGACAATACAAGGCAGCATCCCACGCAACGAGCGACCCGGCGCAGTAGTTCGAGACGCGCGGCAAATCCCTGGAACTCATGCGGGTTCGATAGCGACTAACCGGTCGGAAGACGCTCCGAGCGAGGGTCCGCACCCGCCCTTCTTTCGCTTTTCGCAGACCGCGCGAGAGCCGGATTTCGGCCTTTTGCGACAACTGCTTTGCCAGGCGGAACAATCTCTTGTGGCAACCTTGCGCGACTCCTTATCATGGACCGCTAACCTCGAGCGCTTTGCCCGTAACGCCATCCTCCACATA
>JAAYXG010000591.1 GCA_012516015.1 Lysobacteraceae bacterium
CGGGATTGATGTCGTAGAGATGCGCGCGCTTGAACTCGATGTACTTCGGGCTGTACCCGAGCGGCTTGTTGATCAGGAGATCGGCCGCGAGCGCGCCGATCCAACCGGCCGCGAAGCTCGCGTAGATGACGAGGATGCTTTCGATCGCTTGGAAGATCCCCGTGACCATCAATAGCAGCGCGACCAACACGTTGAACACGAGCCAGACCACACGGCCGGGATGGCTGTGCGTGAGACGCGAGAAGAAGTTCGACCACGCGATCGAGCCGGCATACGCATTCGTGACGTTGATCTTGAGCTGACAGACGATGACGAAGATGCCCATGAGAATGAGCGCGAAGGTCGGCGAGCTCACGGTCTCCTTGAAGGCGAGCAGATACATCTCGGTCGGCTCGTCGGCTTGGGCAGCCGGGATCCCGTGGCGCAAGGCGAGGAACGCCAAGAACGAGCCGGCGAGCAACTTGAAGGCGCCAAGAAAAACCCACCCCGGTCCCGTGCCCACGACGGCAAGCCACCATCCCAAACGATTGTGCTTGGTGCGATTCGGAAGAAAGCGCAAGTAGTCGACTTGTTCGCCGATCTGCGGCAGCAGCGATAGCAGCACGGAGGCGGCCGTGCCGAACAGCACGAAGTCGATTGCGCCGCCCGGGCTGCCTTGATCGCCGGAAAACTCCGTCCAGGCAGCCACTTCGCTCGGTGAATTCCACGCGATGTAGAGGATCGGCAGGAACTGCAGCACGAGCCAGATCGGCTGCGTCGCGATCTGCATGCGGCTGATGAGGCTGACGCCATAGAGCGCGATCGGGATCACGACGAGAGAGCTGATCAGGTGAGCGACCGCGAGCGGAATGTCGAACATCATCCTGAGCGCCATCGACATGATGCTCGCTTCGATCGCAAAGAGCAGGAACGTGAACGATGCGTAGATCAGCGAGGTCAGCGTCGAGCCCATGTAGCCGAAGCCCGCGCCGCGCGTGAGCAGATCGATATCGACCCCGTACTTCGCAGCGTAATAGCAGATCGGCAATCCGATGCCGAACATGAGCACGGAGAACGCGAGGATCGCCCAGGCGGTGTTCGGAAACCCGTACGCGATCGTGAGCGCGCCGCCGATCGCCTCGCAGGCGAGGAACGCGATCGGCCCGAACGCCGTGTTGCCCACGCGAAAGGAGGATTTGCGCGCGCGATCCGCCGTATAGCGCAGCGCATAGTCCTCCAACGTCTGGCTGGCAACCCATTGGTTGTACTGCCGACGCTCGCGAACGATGCGCTGTCGTGGATGAGTGAATTGTTCTTCGTTCTTCACGGCGCTCATGTCGCCCGCCGGCCCCAGTGGCGAGAGGAGTAGCAAGCGATGTGCCAGCTTGTTCTGCGCCGCGGACCCGCCGGCGCGTCGTCCAAATGCATTGAATGAGCGCCATTCGGGTGCGCGCGAGCGCGCGCATGCACCGCAATCGCGCATCTGATTGCGGCTACGTCAAATGACGCGTACCGGCGTTCGCGAGACGCGACTAGTTTTGCCTGCAAGCGCATTCCTGGGCCGCACCTCCACTCGAGAAGGAAACATTCATGCACTCGCGAAAGAACGATGACCCCGGCAGGCGGAATCTCAGCGCCGCATTGGCGGGAGCGACTTTGTTGTGCCTGCCTGCGATCCACGGCTTCGCAGCGGACATCGACCTACCGCCGGTCTCGGTCGGCGCAGGCGTTCGCACGAGCTTCGCGCACACCAACCCCGATGTAGGCGACGACGTCGACGACTTCGCGTTGAACAGCGCGCGCATCTACATCAGCGGCAAGGCGACCGAGCACATCAGCTTGATGTTCAACACGGAGTACAACTCGGATGACGAGGAGATCCGCGTCATCGATGCGGTTGCTCAGTTCAGTTTCTCCGACAAGTTCAACATCTGGGCAGGACGCTTTCTGCCGCCGAGCGACCGCGCGAACTTGTACGGGCCTTACTACGCAAGCCACTGGGGCGTGTTTCGCGACGGCATTCAGGACGGCTATCCGTTCGAAACCGAAGGCCGCGCCGACGGTGTCATGTACTGGGGGCAGTTCGGTATCGCGAAGGTCTCGCTCGGTGCCTTCGACATCGCGAACGTCATCGATGAGCCGACGACGGGGAGCTCCGACGTGCTCTGGGCAGGACGCGTGCAGCTCGACTTCTGGGATGCGGAAGCGGGCTACTACTTGAACGGCACGTACTACGGGGCGAAGGATCTGCTCGCGCTCGGCGTTGCGGCGCAGACCGCGAGCGGCGACAACGCTTACTCGCTCGATTTCCTTCTGGAGAAGAAGCTCCCGAGCGACGGCGTCGTCACGGTCGAGGCGCAGTACGCATGGTACGACGGACTCGGCGGCTATCCGCCGCCGACCGCAGGCGGCTACGACGAGACGGGCGGCTACTACGTGCTAGGCGCGTACCTGTTCCCGCAAGTCGCCGGCATCGGCAAGTTCCAGGTGCTCGGCAAGTACGGCGAGGCGACGTACGAGAACACGCTGCTCGGCGATGTCGATCAAGAGACGATCGAGCTCAACCTCAACTACATCATCAAGGATTTCAATGCGCGCATCAGCTTGTTCTACATCGATGTGAGCTTCGATCCCGTCACGGGCGGCGACTCGAGCCAGATCGGGCTCGGCCTGCAAGTGCAAATCTGATCCTGTCACTTCCAAGAGGAACTCCATATGAACAGAAAGCGCATTCTGGGCGGGCTCGCAAAGCTCGTCGCTGCCGTGACGGTTGTCGCGGCCGGCGCGGCACAAGCAGCCGACACGATCAAGGTCGGCGTGCTCCACTCGCTGTCGGGCACGATGGCGATTTCCGAGACGACGCTGAAGGACACCGTGCTGATGCTCATCGAAGAGCAGAACAAGAAAGGCGGCGTGCTCGGCAAGAAGCTCGAAGCCGTCGTCGTCGATCCCGCGTCGAATTGGCCGCTGTTCGCCGAGAAGGCCGAGCAGCTCTTGGTGAAGGACAAGGTCGACGTCGTGTTCGGCTGCTGGACCTCGGTGTCGCGCAAGTCCGTACTGCCGGTGTTCGAGAAGCACAACGGCCTTCTGTTCTACCCGGTGCAATACGAAGGCGAAGAGTCTTCGCGCAACGTGTTCTACACGGGCGCCGCGCCGAACCAGCAAGCGATCCCCGCGGTCGACTACCTGATGAACGACGTCGGTGTCGAGCGCTGGGTGCTTGCGGGTACCGACTATGTCTATCCGCGCACGACGAACAAGATTCTCGAAGCCTATCTCAAGGCGAAGGGCGTCAAGCAGGAAGACATCATGATCAACTACACGCCGTTCGGTCACTCCGACTGGCAGCGCATCGTGTCCGACATCAAGAAGTTCGGCTCGGCGGGCAAGAAGACCGCGGTCGTCTCCACGATCAACGGCGATGCGAACGTTCCTTTCTACAAAGAGCTCGGCAATCAGAAGATCTCGGCCGAGGACATTCCGGTCGTCGCTTTCTCGGTGGGCGAGGAAGAGCTGTCGGGCATCGACACGAAACCGCTCGTCGGCCATCTCGCGGCTTGGAACTACTTCATGAGCGTGGATGATCCCGCGAACGCGGCGTTCATCGAGAAGTGGCAGGCGTTCACGAAGGACTCGAAGCGCGTGACGAACGATCCGATGGAAGCGCACGTCATCGGCTTCAACATGTGGGTGAGGGCCGTCGAGAAGGCGAAGACGACGGACGTCGACAAGGTGATCGACGCGATGATCGGCATCGAAGTGCCGAACTTGACCGGCGGAGTCGCGAAGATGCTGCCGAACCACCACCTCACGAAGCCGGTGTTGATCGGCGAAGTGCGCGCCGACGGTCAGTTCGACGTCGTGTGGCAAACCGACGGACTCGTCGCGGGCGACGCCTGGTCGGACTTCCTCGAGGGCAGCAAGCACATCGAAGCCGACTGGGTCACGCTCAAGTGCGGCAACTACAACACGAAGACGAAGAAGTGCTCGGGGCAGAACTACGAGTGATTCCGAAGCGGTTAGCGGCTAGCGGTTAGATCGAGAGCCGCAACCGCGCGGCGCTCCACTCCGAACCTGAACAGCTAAGTCCCTCCCCTGCGAAAGCGGGGGAGGGTCAGGGTGGGGGCAAGCGGCCGCCGTCGTCGAAGGCTGACCGCGAGCAAGATCAGCATTTGGGGATGAAGCGCCTTGACGATCGAC
>JAAYXG010000592.1 GCA_012516015.1 Lysobacteraceae bacterium
ATCAGCACGCCGACGGCCATGCCGACGATGCCCCAGACGACGGTCATGATCGCGAACTGGCGCACCACCCGATCGTTGTAGTGCGTGATCGCACCCGCTGTGACAGCTTCGCTCTTGTGTGACATCTCGTGTCTTCTTGCACAGAAAATCGACCGCGAAGTGCGGCGTAGCAAAGGTACATTTCCGGCCGATTTTTCTAATTACGGGGACCCCGAGAGCAACTGCGAGGTAGCACTGAGGGAGTAGTAAATCGCCGACGGCGGGTCGCGGGCGGGGAGGAGCGGGATTCAGGTAATGCCTGAGGCCGCGCGCGGCCGTGACTCGTGATCCGTGATTAGCGGGTAGTAAGAAGGCTGGTTGACGGTTCACGGCCAGAGAAGGAGGGGCGTCCCCGTCTCCCGATCTTACGACCCGCGAGTCACGAATCACGAGTCACTGGCGTTATTCTTACGACCCGCTAATCACTAATACTAATCACGAGTAACCGCGCATGCGCCTTGCCTTCTACGGTGCGACCCAGACCGTCACCGGCTCGAAATACTTGCTGACGTGCGGCGGGCGCAAAGTGCTCGTCGACTGCGGGCTGTTCCAAGGCTTCAAGCATCTGCGCTTGAAGAACTGGGCGCACTTGCCGTTCGATCCGAAGCAGCTCGACGCGGTCGTGCTGACGCATGCGCACATCGATCACAGCGGGTATTTGCCGCGGCTCATGAATTTGGGCTTCAAGGGGCCGATCTATGCGACGCAGGCGACGACGGCGCTCTGCAAGATCCTGCTGCCCGACAGCGGCTTCCTTCAAGAGGAGCAGGCGCGCTTCGCGAATCGTCATGGCTTCTCGAAGCACAATCCCGCTTTGCCGCTTTACACCCAGCAAGATGCAGAGCGCTGCTTGCGCCAGTTCGTTTCGGTGCGCTTCGAGGAGCCCACCGAAGTCGCGCACGGCGTGAGCGCATCGTTTCATCCGGTCGGGCACCTGCTTGGCGCCGCGAGCGTGCGTCTCGCGCATGACGGCACGTCCGTCGTGTTCTCGGGCGACGTAGGGCGGTTCACCGACCCGCTGATGAAATCCCCTGGGCCGGTACCCGCTACGGACTATTTGGTCGTCGAGTCCACCTACGGCGATCGCGAGCACGTCGACATCGATCCGATGCCGGAGCTCGCGAACGCGCTCGTGCGCGCATTCGCCGATGACGGCATCGTGCTCATTCCGACGTTCGCGGTCGGCCGCGCGCAAACCTTGATGCTGCTCATTGCGCGATTGAAAGCGACCGGCACGATTCCGGACGTGCCGGTTTTCCTCGATAGCCCCATGGCGATCGACGCGACCGAGCTCTATGTGCGCTACGCATCGGAGCATCGGCTGACCAAAGAAGAGTGCAGGGCGATGTGCGGCAGCGTCATGTACGTCAGGACGGCGGATCAGTCGAAAGCGCTCGATCAGCTACGTTCTTCCGCGATCATTCTCGCGGCGAGCGGGATGGCGACCGGCGGTCGTGTGCTGCATCACCTCAAGACGTTCGGACCGGATGCGCGCAACCTCATTCTGCTGTCGGGCTATCAAGCCGGCGGAACGCGCGGTGCATCCTTGGTTGCCGGTGCGAAAACGCTGCGCATCCACGGTCAGGAGATTCCGATTCGTGCGGAAGTCGCGCAGTTGACTTCGATGTCGGGTCACGCGGATGCAAGCGAGCTCATGGACTGGATACGGCGCTTCTCGCCTTCACCCAAGCGGACCTTCGTGACGCACGGTGAGCCCGCGGCGAGCGATGCGCTCAGGCACCGCATCGAAATGGAGCTCAAATGGAAGACGGCGGTGCCGGACTACCGCGACTCGTTCGAGCTCGCGTGAACGAGACACCGCAGTCTTGCGAATGACGACTGCGATCTGATCCTGCTACATTGCTGATGCTTTGTCGGCATGCCTTTACGAGCATGCATGCTGTCGAGGAGGCGAACGTTGCGTGTCGGTAGGGTCCTATCGCTTCGATCGAGTGCGGTGCTCGCCGCGTTCGCCTGCGTGCTCGCATTCGTCGTCGGTTGCACGAGCGTGCGCCCGAGCGGCCGCACGGCGGCGCAGCTTTCGGGCGCCGAGCTATACGCGCAGCTCTGCGCGAGCTGCCACGGCAAGCACGCGACGGGCGAGGGGCCGGTCGCCCCGGCGCTCAACGTGCGAGTGCCGGACTTGACGCGGCTTGCGTGGCGCGACGGCGGCGAGTTCCCGCGCGAAGACGTGCGTCGTGCGATCGACGGACGTCTGGAGTATCGCGCACACGGTTCGCGCGAAATGCCGGTGTGGGGCATCCGCTTCTACGATCTGTCGAGCTCGGAGCCCCAAGCCGAGCGCGCGAAAGTCGATGCGATGATCGACAAGCTCGTCGATTACCTGGAGTCCGTGCAAGACGGGGCGGAATGAGCTTCGCGCGCTTTGCGAGAGTCGTCGCCTTTTGCAGACCACTGGAGTACCCATGGCGAGAGCCAACAACATCCTCGTTGCGATCGACGGTTCGGATAATGCGTTGCGCGCGCTCAAGTTCGCCGCTTCGCAAGTACGGTCGGGCGGGCGTTTGCACCTCATCTATGCGCAAGCGCCCGTGCCCCGCAGTCGCGCGGTCTCGCAAGCGTTGATCGACGAACACTATGCGCGTCAGAAGGCGCTCGCGCTGAACAAGGCGAAAGCGTATCTCGCACGCGCGAAGATCGATGCGGAGATCGCGGTGGAAATCGGCGACCCTGCGCCGACGATCGTCGATTACGCGCGCAAGAAAAAGTGCACGCAGATCGTCATGGGGAACCACGGGCACGGCGCGATCAAGGGTCTATTCCTGGGCTCGGTCGCGATGAAAGTCGTCCAGCTCGCGGACGTGCCGGTGACGTTGGTGAAGTAGCGACGCGACCGCTCCGGCGTTCGCTGGCAGGCTTCGCTTCGCTACGCTAGACGGCTATCGCTGGTAGGCTGCGCTAGAGGGATATCGCTGGCAGGCTTCGCTTCCCTCTGTCTAGCGCCAGCTTTCAGGCGACAACTGCCGCCCTTCCAGCGGCAGCTTTCTAGCGCAGCGATAGCGGAGCTTTCGTGTGTGCAGCGAATTTTTCATGCGACCTCGTGCCGCGATTCCTTCTCGATCATCTCCACCGCTTCGTCGAAGGACTTGACGGAGCGCACGCTGTCATTGAGCACGTGCATGGAGTGGAGCAGCGACTTCACGGGGCGCGTCATTTCCGCGAGGAATACGATCGTATTGTGGCGGCGGCAGCGCGCGAGGAATTCCTTGAGCGCGCTGGCGCCGGTTGCATCGATCATCGGTACGTCGCGCAGGATCAGGATGAACGCTTTCGGCATCGGTCCGATGCGATCGAGCGAATCGTTCAGTCGGTTTGCGACGCCGAAGAAGAGCGGCCCGCGCAGCTCGAAGACCTCGACGCCTTTCGGTAGGCGCATACGGCGCGTGTACTCGTCGTGGTCTCGTTGGTAGTCGTCCAAATCGCGCTCGATGATGGGGCTGCGGTTCTGGATCGCGACCGCCTCGGCCATGCGATGCATGAACAGCATCGCGG
>JAAYXG010000593.1 GCA_012516015.1 Lysobacteraceae bacterium
GCGTAGGCCGGGATCCAGGCAAAAAGCGGCGCGCCATGCGCGCAGAGGCCTGGACTCCGGCCTCCGCCGGAGCGACGAAGTGGGTATCCAATTTTCCTCGGACAGGAGTGGGCCTACGCCGGGACGACAATGGATTTGAGTCTCGCCAAATCCAACGCGCACGAGCCGCGCGCATATCTCGAAATGACTAGCTACGCCTGAAACTCAGGCAACCAGATCAAATCAGTCAGGCCCGGATCGACACCGAGCTGACACAAGAGCGTCGTTACCTGCCCGCGATGGTGCGTCTGATGGTTGAAGAAGTGACTCAAGGCGAACCACAAGGGATAGCGCCGTGGCTTCGGAGTGACCTTGCTGACATAGGCGACCTCCCGCGCGAGCTCCTCATTCGAGCGCGCGCTGACCCACGCCAGAATGCGCCGATCTTCACTGTGCCTCGCCGCCTTGAGCGCTTCGAAGTCGGCGTAGAGCTCATCGCGCAACGTGTCGAAAGCGTACGGAATGCCTTCGAAGCGCCCCATCCAGATACGATCGGCCAGCAGAATGTGATTGAGCGTACCGTGAATGGACTTGAAGAACGCGCCGAGGTCGCGCTTGCGATCGGCGTCCGGCACCTGCGAGCAAGCGGCATACAAACGCTCATTCATCCAAACGTTGTAAGCTGCCATTGCACGAACGTGCTCAATGATTACGGGATTGGCCATTCTGCTTCTTGACTATGTTCTACGTCCAAAAAGTGATCGGCGCACTGGTGCTGCCCCCAGCCAGCCCGATTCTGCTGATCGCTGCCGGCTTGCTCATGATACGTCGGTGGCCTCGCACCGGGTACGCTGCCGCGTGGATGGGCGTCCTGTCGCTCCTACTCCTGAGCTTGCCCGTCACCTCCGACCTGCTCGTACGTGCGGCGGGTGACGGCACGCCCTTTTCCGCCGAGCGCGCGAAGGGCGCGCAGGCGATCGTCATACTCGGCGGCGGGCGGCGATACGCGCCGGAGTATGGAGGCGAGACGGTGTCGCGGTTCGCGCTGCAGCGGCTGCGGCTGGGCGCGAAGCTTGCGAAGGAGCTCGATCTTCCCGTCCTCGTGACAGGCGGCGCCGTGTACGCGCCCGGGGCATCCGAGGCGCAGCTCATGGCCGAGGCACTCGAAGATTCATTCGAGACCCCTGTCAAATGGATCGAATCGAAATCGCGCAACACGCACGAGAACGCGACGTTCTCCGCTCCGCTGCTTCGTGCGGCGGGAATCGATACGGTAATCCTCGTGACCCATGATGTTCACCAGCGGCGCAGCATGGCGGAGTTCAGTGCCGCCGGCATCGACACGATTCCGGCGTCGGTCACGTTGCGTGCGAATCCTGCCGGGCGCAGCTTCCCCCAACACATACCCAACGCGGGCGCCTTGACCATGAGTGCGCTCGCGCTTCACGAGCTGCTCGGCTACCTTCTCGTTTGGGCCAGGACTTGACCCCGAGCACCGCACGCATGAGCCTTGACGCTGTCGCGCACGGCGCGCGGATCCGAATGCCGCGCCCACTGATGCATCTGCTCACGATCGCCCTGCTCTCGGTGACGCCTATGACGAATGCTGACCCTTTGCTCGTGTACTTCGGCACGCGAAACGCCGACGCGATGGGAATCGCCTTGTCTCGATTCGATCCGTCCACGGGCGTGTTGTCGCCGCCGGTGAGCGGGGCCGAAACACGGGATCCGGGGTTCATGACGTTCGACCCGCACGGCAATCGCTTGTATGTGTGCAACAGCGGCACGCCAGGCGGACTCAGCGCGTTCGCAGTGGATCGCCGCTCGGGGGCGCTCGATCCGATCAACCTAGTCGGCGCGGAGGGCCGAGGTCCGAGTCACGTGAGCGTCGACCGATCGGGTCGGCATGTGCTGAATGCGAACTACGGCGGCGGCTACGTGGAAATCCACGCGCTCGGCAAAGACGGCCGTCTCGGCGATCGGACAGCGTTCGTGCAACTCTCCGGCAACAGCGTACATCCCGAGCGCCAAACGAGGGCGTACGCGCACTGGTTCGGCGTCGATCCGACGAATCGCTTCGCGCTGGTCGCGGATCTCGGCAGCGATCGAATCATGGTCTATCGGTTCAATGGCGATACCGGTGCGCTGACGCCGAACGATCCCCCGTTCGCGCAGGTGCGTCCGGGATCGGGTCCGCGGCATCTTGCGTGGCATCCGAACGGTCGCTGGATGTACGCAGTGCAAGAGCTCTCCAACGAAGTCACCGCGTTTGCCTGGGACGACACGCGCGGCGTGCTCACGGAATTGCAGACGACATCGACATTGCCTGCCGACTTCCAAGATGCGAACACGGCGGCGGAAATCGGCGTGCATTCGAATGGCCGCTTTCTCTATGTATCGAATCGCGGGCACGACAGCATCGCGGTGTTCGTCATCGACTCGGAAAGCGGCAAGTTGACCCTCGTCCAACACGCGAGCTCGCGCGGCAAGACACCGCGCTACTTCGCATTCGATCCGTCCTGTCGATGGCTGATCGTCAACAATCAAGACAGCGAGAATGCGGTCGTCTTTCGAGTGGATGGGGGCTCCGGCGAGCTCACGCCGCACGGCGAGCCGGTCCGGCTCGCAAAGCCGACGGCAGTGGCGTTTCTTCCTTAGGCGGTAGGTCGGCCCACGAGATGCTCCTTGCAACGTGGGCCTTCCTACCTCCATGTAGGTCGGCCCACGAGATGCTCCTTGCAACGTGGGCCTTCCTACCTCCATGTAGGTCGGAATTTATTCCGGCGCTCTTTGGTCGGATTAAAATCCGACCTACATCGAC
>JAAYXG010000005.1 GCA_012516015.1 Lysobacteraceae bacterium
GCTCGTGCTCGCCCGTGCTCACGGCATAGCGCACGGCGCCTTCCGCATTGATCGTCTGCGGCTCGCCGAAGTCGATCTCTTGCGGCGCATCGGGCTGGCGCCAGATCACCTCGTCGTCCCGCACCTCTGCCGACCAGAACGGCTCGTTACCGCGCGCGAGAACGACATAAGTCGGCGCGGGCGCATCGCAGCCGCGCACTTCGCTCGGCACCCCCGCGTAGAGGATGTCCTCGAGCACGAACATGCCGTCGAACCCTTGCGCTTGCGGCATCTCCTCGGTAGGCGCGCGCTCGCCGTACGCTTCGACATACAGCGACACCGGCGCCGTCTGCTGCTCCTCGATCAACGTCTGTGTCAGAGCGCCTGGCGATTGATCCAGCACCCACAGCTCGGTTTCGGCATCGCACGGCTTGAACGTCGCTCGTTCCTCGGCAATGGTCATCACGCCGCGCTTGATCGCGAGACTCGACTCGGCCGGCACAGTCTCTCCAATCCCCGCCTCGCGGGAGCTCGCCGCATCCGAAGACGCCGGCACTGCCGGATCGCGCGTGCAACCCGCAATCGAAATCATCAAGCTCAATACCGCCACGCGCCAGGCGAGTTGCGAGTGCATACGACCTCCCGCTTCATTCGCGATCCTGTGAATCCGGCTGCAGAGAATACCGGAACGCCCGGTAAACGCGTCGCTCGGCGTTTCGGCTCGTGAGCATCCGCCATGCGAGCTACAATTGGACCATGGATCTGTCGCCCCTTCTGAACGGCCTCAACGACGCGCAAAGGGCCGCCGTTTGTGCGCCGTTGGCGCCGACGCTGGTGTTGGCCGGCGCTGGCAGCGGAAAGACCCGCGTGCTCACCCATCGCGTCGCCTGGCTCGTGCAAGTCGAGAATGTCTCGCCGCACGGCGTGCTCGCCGTGACCTTCACGAACAAGGCCGCGGGCGAGATGCGCGGACGCATCGAATCGTTGCTCGGCGTGCAGCGTGCGCCGCTGTGGATCGGCACCTTCCACGGCATCGCGCACCGCCTCCTTCGTCTGCATTGGCGCGAAGCGAACTTGCCGCAGGCTTTCCAAATCATGGACGCCGAAGACCAGGTGCGCGCCATCCGCAAGCTCCTCAAGTCGATGAACCTCGACGAAGCGCGGTGGGTGCCGAAGGAGGTGATGTGGTTCATCAATGCGCGCAAGGACGAGGGCCTGCGACCGCGCGATCTCAAGGACGATGGCGATCCGACGCGGCGCCAATTCATCCGTTTGTACGAAGCCTATCAGGAGCAGTGCGATCGCAGCGGGACGCTCGACTTCGCGGAGCTCTTGCTGCGCGCGTATGAGCTCTGGCGCGATCGTCCCGACGTGCTGTCGCATTATCGCACGCGCTTCAGGCACATCTTGATCGACGAGTTTCAGGACACGAACACGATCCAGTACGACTGGATCAAGCTGCTCGCGGGCGCCACGGGACTGCCGTTCGCGGTCGGCGATGACGACCAGTCGATCTACCGCTGGCGCGGCGCACGCGTCGAGAACCTGCAGCAATTTCGTCGCGACTATCCGCAAGCGCAGCTCTTTCGACTCGAGCAAAACTATCGCTCGACCGGCAACATCCTGGATGCGGCGAACGCGCTCATCAGCAACAACAACGGACGGCTCGGCAAGAACCTTTGGACGAGCGGGGAGCGCGGCGACCCGATTCGGCTGTACGCTGCGTTCAACGAGCGAGACGAAGCGGACTTCGTCGTCAATCGCATTCGCGACTGGGTACATCAGGGCGGTCAGCGCAGCGACTGCGCGATCCTCTATCGCTCGAATGCGCAGTCGCGTACGTTCGAAGAAGCGCTCTTGTCGGCACGCATTCCGTATCGCGTCTACGGCGGACTGCGCTTCTTCGAGCGCGCGGAAATCAAGGACGCCCTCGCGTACTTGCGGCTCGTCTTCAGCCGCAATGACGATGCTTCCTTCGAGCGCGTCGTGAATCTGCCGCCGCGCGGCATCGGCGTGAAGAGCATGGATATCGTACGCAATTATGCGCGCGCGAATGCCTGCACGATGTGGCAAGCCGCGGGCGCGTGCGTCACCGAGCTCGGCGCGCGCGCCGGCCAGAGCTTGCACGGCTTCCTGCAGCTCATCGAGCAGCTCGACCGCGAAACCCGCAACTTGCCGCTGCACGAGCAGGTGGATCACGTCATTCAGACGAGCGGGCTCATCCCTTACTACCAGCAAGATCGCGGCGAGCGGGGCGAGGCCCGCGTCGAGAACCTGAACGAGCTCGTGAGCGCAGCGCGGGGCTTCGAGCCGGAGGAGGGCGGGGATTTGCCGCCGCTCGCGAATTTCCTGGCGCATGCCGTGCTCGAATCGGGCGAGCAGCAGGCCGATGCCTGGGAGGACAGCGTGCAGATGATGACGCTGCATTCGGCGAAGGGTCTCGAGTTCCCGGTCGTGTTCTTGTGCGGCCTCGAAGACGGATTGTTTCCTCACACGCGCTCGGTGAGCGATATCGACGGGCTCGAAGAGGAACGTCGCCTCTGCTACGTCGGCGCGACGCGCGCGATGAAGCAGCTCTTTCTCACGTACGCGGAGCAACGGCGCATGCACGGCGTCGACAGCTATGGTGCGCCGTCACGATTCATCAAGGAGATCCCGAGCGAGCTCATCGAAGAGGTGCGCCCGCGCATTCAGATCTCTCGACCCGTGTACGTGCCGCGCCGGGCGGGAATGGAAGCCGAGATCGCCGATAACGGCATGCGACTCGGCCAACGCGTGCGCCACCGCAAATTCGGCGAAGGCGTCATCCTGGATCTCGAAGGCCAAGGCAGCCACGCACGCGTACAAGTGAACTTCGAACACCAAGGGACGAAATGGCTGATGCTCGCGTACGCGAACTTGGAGCCGGTATGAGAGAGGGCTCGGGGCTCGGGGCGTGGGGCCCGGGCCAGAATGGGAGGCGCTACCCGCAACGAGCGTACGCGCGTGCGCGTCGATCCATCATCGCCGCTCTGCTTCTTTTCCGACCCATGCCCCAAGCCCCGAGCCCCAAGCCCCTCCGATGAAGATCATCATCCTCGGTGCCGGCCAAGTCGGTCGGACGGCGGCGTATCACCTCGCGCGCGAAGAGTCGAACGAGGTCACCGTCGTCGACGTGAACGAGGAGATGCTGCGGGATTTGCAGGATCGCATCGACATTCGCACTGTTGCGGGCAACGGCGCGTATCCGAGCACGCTCGATGCCTGCGGTGCACGCGATGCGGACATTGTCATCGCGCTCACGAACA
>JAAYXG010000594.1 GCA_012516015.1 Lysobacteraceae bacterium
CCAAGCGCTGCAAGTTGCAGTTGATCACGAAGATGAGGTTGTCGAGCTTCTCGCGCACCGGCATCGTGATCGCGCCCATCGATTCGGGCTCGTCCATTTCGCCGTCGCCGAGGAACGCCCAGATCTTGCGATCCGACGGCGGCACGATCCCGCGGTTCTCCATGTAACGCTGGAACCGCGCTTGATAGATCGCCATCATCGGTCCGAGACCCATCGACACCGTCGGGAACTGCCAGAAATCGGGCATGAGCCAGGGGTGCGGGTACGAGCTCAAACCATCTTCGCTCGCGACTTCCTGACGGAAGTAGCGAAGATTGTTTTCATCGAGTCGACCTTCGAGGAACGCACGCGCATAGAAACCGGGCGATGCGTGTCCTTGGAAAAAGATCATGTCGCCCGGATGCTTGTCGCTCGGCGCGCGCCAGAAATGATTGAAGCCGACTTCGTACAGCGTCGCAGCGGATGCGTAGGTCGCGATGTGACCGCCGTACTCGGAGCTCTGACGGTTTGCGGCGACGACCATCGCCATCGCATTCCAGCGCAGATACGCCTCGATGCGACGTTCGATCGCTCGATCGCCGGGGTACTCCTTCTCTTGCCCAACCGAGATCGTATTGACGTACGCGGTGTTCGGTCGGAACGGCAGATAGGCACCGGAGCGGCGGGTATAGTCAATCAGCCGCTCGAGCAAGAAATGCGCGCGCCCCGAGCCGTGCGTCTTCAGGACCGAATCGATGGACTCGAGCCATTCCTTCGTTTCCTGGGGATCGAGATCGTCAAACCTGGAGGGTTCGGATGACATTACTGTGATACTCGTTGGCCAAAATCGAAGAGCGCGCTCGGCGACGCTCCAAACGTGACTCGTTGCGAGAGATCGTGGCCTCTGCGCCAAGATCGCGCCCATATCAAACAAGCGCCTTCCGTAGCGTAGCTTCTCGTTCCGTACTGCGGAGCGACGAGCCCGCTGACCGCGCCCCTTCGTCCTATGACGATCGAGCAGGTGGACCGCGGAAGAGGCGCGTTAGTGCTTGCAGAAAACGCGCCTAAAGCCGCGCCGCTACTTCACGCCACATTCGTACGGTTCGAAAAGCGCGCGTATGATCGGAGTTTGAATTTTTGCCGTCAAGGAACGCGAAACGTGGAATTGCTTCCCGCAGAGCGCGACACGCGCATCCTCAAGCGAAGCGGCGTGCTGACCGAGCGCATCTTGCACGCTCACGATGCGGCGATCATCGCCTGCCCCGATGAAAAGGCCGAATCCGCCCTCAAAACGCTCCCCCATGGTCCGCTGTGGCTCAAGCTGTATCGCGAGTCCGACAAAGGCGACGCACCTAGGCATTTGAGCGCGCGATTGGGGCCACACGCTACGCCAATTACCATCGTATTTGCAAAGGCCTCGAGCGCGGCCTTCGAGCGCCTGACGAATGCCGGGCGCGCGTGGAAAGCGCTCTCTGCGCCTCCCAGAGCAAGCGTGCTGCTTGCAACGCATGGAATCGCGCCCGAACAAAGCCAGCACGTATTGGAGAGTTTGCTCGCGGCGGGCCTCGCATGGGCCGCGCCGCTGCCCGATTTCAAATCGAAGAAAGCCGATCGCGCGAAGCTCTCGCGTCTGGTCCTGATGGGCGAAGGCGCATCGCTCGACAGCGACCGCACCCAGGCAATCGATCGCGGCAATCACCTCGCGCGCTGGCTGACGACATTGCCGCCAAACGTGCTCGATACGCTTACCTATCGTCGTGCCTTGCGCACGCTCGCGCGCAAGCACGGTTGGCAATACACATTTTATGACGATGCCGCTCTGCGCCGTGCGGGTGCCGGTGCCTTCCTTGCCGTCGCACGCGCAAACGAGCATCGCGGAGCGGGGATTGCTCGATTGCGATACCGACCTTCGCAGCGCACGAAAGCTCCTCGGCTGGCACTCGTCGGCAAAGGAATCTGCTTCGACACCGGCGGCATCAACCTGAAGTCGCACAAGGGCATGTATCAAATGCACGAGGACATGCAGGGCAGCGCCGTCGCCGTCGGCACGCTGCTCGCATTGACCGCGATGCGCGCGCCCTATGAGGTGGAGTGTTGGCTCGCGATCACCGAGAACCAGATCGGCGCCCGCGCCTATCGGCCGCAAGAAGTCGTGCGCGCCGCGAACGGTGTGACGATTCAAGTCGCGCACAGCGATGCCGAGGGTCGCATGGTGCTTGCGGACACGCTCGCGCTCGCCGCACGCGAACGGCCGGATCTCATCATCGATTACGCAACGCTGACCGGGGCCTGCGTAAACGCATTGACGGAACGTTTCAGCGGCGCTTTCACGAACCGGCCCGAGTTGCACGCGCTCATCGAGCACGCGGGCCGAGCGAGCGGCGAGCGCGTTTGGCCGTTCCCGATGGACGAAGACTTCGATGTCGATCTCGAATCGTCGATCGCGGACATCCTGCAATGTACGCCGGATAGCAAAGGCGATCACATCCTCGCCGCGCGGTTCCTGAATCGCTTCGTTCCTCGAGAGATTCCGTGGATTCATCTCGACCTCGCAGCGAGTAATCGCAGCGGCGGCTTGGCCCACATTCCGACGGACTTCACGGGCTTCGGCGTTCGCTACACCGCACACCTGCTCGATGAAGCGCGACGCAGCGGTCTGCTGACTACCGGCCGATCACAGAAGCGATCGGCCGGATCGTCGACGAGAGCTGATAAGCTGTAACAAAGAGCCTTTCTCTGGCTGTAGTCTGTGGTCTGAAGTCTAGCTGCCCGATGCTCACCCTCACTCGTCCGGACGACTGGCATCTGCACCTGCGCGACGGCGCTCACCTCGCGAGCGTGCTGCCGTTCACTGCGCGTCAATTTGCGCGAGCGGTCGTGATGCCGAATTTGAAGCCGCCCGTGACGACGGTCGAGCTTGCGCGCGCCTATCGCGATCGCATCCTGTCGTCGCTGCCTTCGAATCTCGGGTTCGAGCCGCTGATGACGCTGTATCTCACGGACAAGACACCGCCCTCCGAGATTCGCGCAGCGCGCAGTAGCGGCTTTATCGTGGGCGCAAAGCTCTATCCCGCCGGCGCGACCACTCACTCCGACGCCGGCGTGACATCGATGGAGAAGGTCTTCCCGGCGCTCGAAGCCATGGAGGAAAGCGGGCTCGTGTTGCAGGTGCACGGCGAAGTCACCGCGCCCGAGGTCGACGTCTTCGATCGCGAGCGCGTTTTCATCGATCGCGTGCTCGCGGACGTCGTGCGACGCTTTCCCGAGCTCAAGGTCGTGTTCGAGCACGTGACGACGCGAGAAGCGGTCGAGTTCGTGCGCGCGGCACACGAAGGCGTCGGGGCCACGGTGACCCCGCAGCATCTTCTGCTCAATCGCAACGCGCTCTTCCAAGGCGGCATTCGTCCGCATCACTACTGCCTGCCGGTCTTGAAGCGGGAGCGGGATCGTGAAGCGCTCATCGAGGCAGCCACGAGCGACAATCCGCGCTTCTTCCTCGGCACCGACAGCGCGCCGCATGCAAGACATACGAAGGAAAATGCCTGCGGCTGCGCAGGCATCTTCTCCGCGCATGCGGCGCTCGAGCTCTATGCCGAAGCGTTCGAGCAGGCGGGTCGGCTCGATCGGCTGCAAGCGTTCGCATCGGAAAGGGGTGCGGACTTCTACGGGCTGCCGCGCAATACGAGCAAGATCACGCTCGTGCGCGAAACATGGACGCCCCCTGCCGCCTACCCGTTCGGTGAGGAGGAGATCGTGCCCTTCCGTGCGGGCGAAACGATCGCATGGCGCTTGATCGAGGAATCGCAGACTTGAGCGATCGACTGCCCATGGCAAGCCGCTTCCGCGGCTTCTTACCCGTCGTCATCGACGTCGAGTGCGGCGGGTTCAATCCGAATACGGATGCGCTACTCGAAATCGCCGCCGTTCTGATCGAAATCCAGGCCGACGGCAGCTTGAAGCCCGGCGAGAGCTGGCGCTACCACGTCCAGCCGTTCCCCGGTGCGAACCTCGAGCCCGCTTCGCTTGCCGTGACCGGGATCGATCCGTTCCATCCGCTGCGAACCGCCATCCCCGAGAAGGAAGCGCTCACCCGCATCTTCAAGGAAGTCCGACGCGCGATGAAAGAGAACGATTGCACGAGCGCGATCCTCGTCGGCCACAATGCGTACTTCGATCTGAATTTCCTGAACGCGGCGGTCGAGCGGACACAGATCAAACGTAATCCCTTCCATCCCTTCTCGAGCTTCGACACTGCAACGCTCGCGGGCGTCGTCTATGGGCAAACCGTGCTCGGCAAAGCTCTTCAAGCGGCCGGCATTGCGTGGGATTCGTCAGAGGCCCACTCCGCCGCCTACGACGCGATGCGGACGGCGGAGCTATTCTGTGCGGTGTGCAATCGGTTTAGCGCCGCTGCACCGATTACCGTGACGGGGGACGCGACCAAGTAGCTTGCGCTAGAAGGCTCCGGATAGACAGCTTCGCTAGACAGCTTCGGTAGAAAGCTCACGCCGGAAGGGCTGCCGTTGTCGCCTAGAAGGCTAGCGCTGGACGGAGCAAACAGCGCCGCACATGTCGCTCGTGACTTTTCCAGCGGAAGCCTTCTAGCGAAAGCTCTCCAGCGGGAGCCTCCAGCCGGGGCTTTTGCGACGAGGCTACTTCGCGTCGGCCAGCAGCTTCTGCAACTCGCCGCTCTTGTACATCTCGAGGATGATGTCGGAACCGCCGATCAGCTCGCCGTTGACGTAGAGCTGCGGATAGGTCGGCCAGTTCGAATACTGCTTGAGCGCCTCGCGCAGCTCCGGATCCTCGAAGATGTTCACATGCGCAAACTCGGCGCCTGCGGCACTCAACGCTCGCACGGCGGCGGCCGAGAATCCGCACTGAGGAAAGTCCGGCGTTCCTTTCATATAGAGCACGACGGGGCTGGAGGAAAGCTGCGATTTGATGCGTTCGATGACGTCCACGGATCGGATACCTCAGAACAAGGGCTTGGGGCTTGGGGCTTGGGGCTTGGGGCTTGGGCTAGAATACCTTAGCGTTCACTAAACGTTCCGCCGCGGCGGTGCGGATGGCCCGCTGCTCATCCAGGCTCGCCCGACTCCACGCGGCGATCTCCTCCAGCGTACGCCCGCAACCGATGCAGACATGCTGTCGATCGAGCACGCAAACCTTGATACAGGGCGATTCGACGCGCGGGGCGGTGGATTCGGACGTCATGGGTGCGGCGGTGTGCCCATAGATTATGAGGTTCGCGCCCCTATTCTTCAAACTCGCACGGGGAGGAGCGCGGAACGTTCCCGGGGTGCGCGATCGGCTCTCAGCCTGAACACTTGTTTCTCCTTCAGTTTTTGTGTTCTTTGTGCGCTTTGTGGTTACTCTTATCTCTTCGCCCTCCTCTTCGCGACCGACTGCGAACCCGCACTGCTCCGACCTCACATGACCGCTCCATCCGCTTCCTACATCTCCGAAACCGTCCGCCTCGCGATCGCGGAAGACGTCGCCGACGGCGACTTGACCGCACAGCTCATCCCCGAGACGCAGCGAGGCCGCGCCCAGTTGATCACGCGCGAGAACGCGGTCTTGTGCGGGCAAGCCTGGCTCGATGAAGTGTTTCGCCAACTCGATTCGGCCATCCGCGTCACTTGGCGTGCGAACGACGGCGATCGCATCCGCGCGAACGACGTCTTGTGCACGATCGAAGGTCCCGCGCGCGCGATGTTGACGGGCGAGCGAACTGCACTGAACTTCCTGCAGTCTCTGTCCGGCACGGCGACGACGACCCGCGCTTACGTCGATGCGGTCGAGGGAACGGGGTGCCGCATTCTCGATACCCGCAAGACGATCCCGGGGCTACGGCTCGCGCAGAAATATGCCGTGCGCTGCGGCGGCGGTACGAATCATCGAATCGGCTTGTTCGACGCCATTCTCGTCAAAGAGAATCACATCGCGGCCGCCGGCTCGATCGCCGCGGCCGTACGGGCGGCGCGCGCCGCACCACGGAAAGTGATGGTCGAGGTGGAAGTCGAGAATCTGGATCAACTGCGCCAGGCACTCGACTGCGGCGTCGATCGCGTTCTGCTCGACAACTTTTCGCACGAGGACATGCGCGAGGCCGTTCGCATCACGCACGCTCACGCACATCGCGCCGAATTGGAAGCCTCCGGCAACGTGAGCCTCGAAACGCTACGCGCGATCGCGGAAACGGGCGTCGACTTCATCTCCGTCGGCGCGCTCACGAAACATGTGAAGGCCGTGGATTTGTCACTGCGCTTTGTGTGAGGTCCGAGCCGCTTCGCGGCCGAGACGTGTGACGTGTGAAGTGTCTGGTGTCGGGTTAGAGCCGCACGGCGGCGAGCGCGTCGACGCGCCTTCTTACCTTACACGTTACACTCTACACCTTACACGCGAGCGCGTAACTCACGCGCTCGCCAACCGCAGCACGCGCTGCGGCGTTGCAATCCCATAGCCCTGCGCGTAATCCACGCCCAGGCTGCGCAGCATCTCGATGATCTCCTCGTTCTCGGCGAACTCGGCGATCGTTTGCTTACCGGTGAGGTGTCCGATCTCGTTGATCGAGCGCACCATCTCGCGATCGATCGGGTCGTGGAGAATCTCTTTGACGAAGCTACCGTCGATTTTCAGGAAATCGACCGGGAAGTGCTTCAAGTAGCCGAACGACGAGAGGCCCGTGCCGAAGTCATCGAGCGCGAAGCGACAGCCGAGCTCCTTGAGCGCGTGAATGAAGCGATTCGCCTGCGAGAAGCTTGCGATCGCCGCCGTCTCGGTGATCTCGAAGCAGATCTTCGAGGCATCGATTCCGCTGCGGTGGAAATGATCGATGACGAAGGGCAAGAACTTGTCGTCTCCGAGACTCTGGCCCGATAGATTTATCGAGCACATGGCGAGCTTCTCGCGCTCGTCC
>JAAYXG010000595.1 GCA_012516015.1 Lysobacteraceae bacterium
AACCACGGCCCCGGTGGCATGCGGCGCGCGAAAGAGCAGCTCGGTACTTCCGACATCACGACGATCGTGCGCAAGTACAGCAGTCGCACGTTCGGTTTCGCATCCCGCAACTTCTATGTCGCGTTTCTTGCGGCGTTGGAGATCGATTCGGACCCGGAGAAGTTCTTCGGGCCGATCAAGCGCGACCCTCCCGATACGAGCCGCGTGATGAAGATGCCGGGCTACGTGTCTTCGGCGAGCGTGGCCGCCGCGCTCGGTCTCGAGCGCGATGAGCTGCGCAGGCTGAACCCATCTTTGTTGCCGTCCGTCTGGAACGGCGCTCGACACATTCCGCGCGGCTTCGAGCTGCGTGTGCCCGCGCACATCGACCTCACCGCGACGCTCACGAAGCTCGAGAGCCTGCGCGTCGAAGCCCAGCTTGCCGACACGCAGCATCGAGTTCGTCGCGGCGAGACGCTGTCGGGGATCGCCGCGGAGTACGGCGTGAGCGTCGCGACGTTGGCGGAGCTCAATGGTTTGCGTCGTCCGTACCTGATTCGCGCGGGTCAGGTGCTGGCGCTTCCGGTGAAGCCGGGCGCGACGCCTGCCGCTACGGTTGCACGTACCGAGCGAACAACGCCGCAGAAAACCGTTCCTCCCACGGGCGTCGTGAGCGGCGAAGGAAGCTATGTCGTGCGTCGAGGCGATACGCTCTCGAAGATCGCGGCTCGTCACGGGCTCAGCGAAGACAAGCTGATGGAGCTGAACGACATTCGCAATCGGAACTTCATCTATGAGGGACAAGTGCTCGCGTTGGCGGATGCCGCGCGCGCCGCGCCTCCGGTGGAAGCCCAGGTGACGGTCGACAATGTCGTGACGATTCCGTCGTCGGCGCCGACCGTCGCGGCGGAAGCGGCCGAACCGACTTCGGAGCGCGAAGCCGAGGAGATGGGACCCACGCTCGTGCCCGGCGCACTCGCAGCCGCTTCGGCCGATCCGAGCGACTACTCCGTGCACGAGGATGACACGATCAGGGTGCAGGCGGCGGAAACGCTGGGACACTATGCCGAGTGGCTCGGGCTGCGCGCGAGCGAACTGCGGCGGATCAATCGCATGTCGTATGGAACGCCCGTCGTCATCGGTCGGTCGCTCAAGCTCGATTTTTCGAAGGTCTCGCGGGACGCGTTCGAGGCGAAGCGTCAGGATTACCATCGGCAACTGCAGGAGACGTTCTTCACGCAGTTCCATATCAAAGGCAGCGCGACGCACGTGATTCGCCCGGGCGAGTCGATCTGGGTGTTGGCTCAGCAGCGCTATAACATTCCGATCTGGCTGCTCAGACAGTACAACCCGGACGTCGACCTCGGCCGCGTCCGCCCGGGCACGACGCTCATCATTCCGGTCGTCGAGTCTTCGACCGCAGCGGAGCCGGCAGCATGACGCGTGTGCTGGGCTCGATCGCCCTTGGGCTCATCGCCGCGGGTTGTGCCACCGGGCAGAGCTACGAGGGCGAACGGCTTGGCGCCGACGAGGTCGCACGGATCAGCGGAGATTTTCGAGTCACGGCGGGAGTACCCGTGACGGTGATCCTTCGCAAGGTCGACGACTACGAGCTCGGCGTCGGCGAGCGCTCGGTCGAGGTGCTCCCCGGAAAGCATCAATTGCTCGTCGACTGTCGGATCGCGGAGACCTCGAGCGTGACGCGGCTCAGCATCGAAGCGGAAGTCTATGCGGGCGAGCGCTACCGTCTCGTCGCGGAGACAGGTCCCGGCCTCAGGGAATGCGCGTCCGTGTACCTTGAAACAGTCGATTGATTACCGCCCGCGCCGGATGGTGGAGTTCTCGTTCACGTAACGCCGAGCGCTCCTTCGTGGAGGCTGAACGTTTCGAGCACGCTATAATCGCGCGAACGCCGATGATCATGCAGTACCGATACGCTTTCATTCTGACCGCATGCCTGAGCGCCGCAGCCGCGCACGCCGACGGCAATCTGCCTTCTTCGGCGCTCGTGTCGTCCTCGACGACCGAGGCGGCATTGCCGCTCGCGGACAGCGTCCTCGTCCGCAAGTCCGAGCGCAAGCTCTATTTGATGCGTCAAGGCGAGGTCCTGCGCACGTACAAGATCGCGCTCGGCTTGCGTCCCGAAGGCCATAAGCAGTTCGAAGGCGACTATCGAACGCCCGAGGGCAAGTACCGGCTGACGCGCCGTAATCCGAACAGCGAGTACTTCCTGTCGATTCAGATCGATTACCCGAACGCGCAAGATGTCGCACGCGCCCGCCGGATGGGGCAGAGGCCAGGCGGCGCGATCATGATCCATGGGCAGCCGAACCTTCCGCGCAAGCCGCGCGATTATTATGCGAATGTGGACTGGACCGAGGGGTGCATCGCGGTGTCGAACTCCGACATGGTGGAGATCTGGTTGATGACGCCGCCGAACACGCCCATCGAGATCGTCCCGTGAGCGAGAAACGAACCTCCGCCTCCGTCACGCAATACGACGGCGAGTCCGACGCTCTCGTCGATGCGAGGGTTTCGCCGCTCGGCAGCCTCGAAAACCTCTCCCAGCGTGAAGTCCAGCAGCTGCTCAGCTCGGGGCGCGGCAGCGTCTACGATCTTTTCCGGCGCTGCGCACTCGCCGTGCTGGCTTCCGGGCTCGAATCGGATGACGTGCGAGCGATCTTCGCGCGCTACGAGGACTTCGAGATCCATTTCGGGCGCCAAGCCTGGGGCATCAAGCTCGAGCTCAAGAACGCGCCGCCGAGCGCATTCGTCGACGGACAGATGATCCGCGGCATCAAGGAGCATCTGTTCGCCGCGCTCCGCGACATCATCTACATCCACGATGCGATTCTCGGGACGCAGCGTTTCGATTTGAAGGATCCGACGAGCATCACGAATGCCGTCTATCACATCCTGCGAAACGCCCGCTTTCTCGATTACAAGGGGCGGCCGAATCTCGTCGTCTGTTGGGGCGGGCACTCGATCAGCTCGACCGAGTACGACTATACGAAGCGCGTCGGCTACGAGCTCGGTTTGCGCGGGCTCAGCGTTTGCACCGGCTGCGGCCCGGGCGCGATGAAAGGCCCCATGAAGGGCGCGACGATCGGCCATGCGAAGCAGCGCATTCGCGACGGGCGCTACATCGGCATCACCGAACCCGGAATCATCGCAGCCGAGCCGCCGAACGCGATCGTCAATCAGCTCGTGATCATGCCCGACATCGAGAAGCGCCTCGAGGCGTTCGTACGCGCCGCGCACGCGATCGTCGTGTTTCCCGGCGGTGCGGGTACCGCCGAGGAGATCCTGTACCTGCTCGGTATCTTGCTCGATCCGGCGAATGCCGAGCTGCCGTTCCCGGTCATCTTTACCGGGCCGCCGGCATCGGCGGAGTATTTCGGTCAGATCGATCGCTTCATCGGCGCGACCCTGGGCGAGACGGCGCAGCGCCGCTACAAGATCGTGATCGGCGATCCCGCGCAAGCCGCACGTGAAGTCGTGCGCGGCGTCGAGACGGTACGCGACTTCCGGCGCGCGAAAAG
>JAAYXG010000596.1 GCA_012516015.1 Lysobacteraceae bacterium
ATCGTCGTTTTCCCTACGCCGCGCGTTCCCGTGAACAGAAACGCGTGATGCACCCGACCCGTCTCGAGCGCATTGACGAGCGCCCGCATCACATGCTCCTGGCCTGCGAGCTCACCAAAGTTGCGCGGGCGCCATTTACGGGCTAGGGCGAGATAGGACATGTCAGTGAACGGCGGCTAGCGGACGGCGGACGGCGAAAGAAACTGAGGGCTGATTCTACACAACCACCGCTGCGTAACGTTGCCGAACGACCCCTGCGCTTGGACCTGCGATCATGACCGTCCGCTGTCCGCCGTTCACTGCCGCGGTGAGCGCGGTTGGCTGGAGGCGGACCCACGCCGGCACCTCTCCGGCGCCCGACATGACCGCTACCGTTGCTCCCTTCCGGGCCTGGCGGGGTTCGCGGGTAGTCGTCGCGGAGAAACCGACGTGAGCCGCCATTGAGAAACCGTGCGATTCGGCGGTTGCAGCCAAGCATGAGCTCGGCTCGAATGCGGCGGCGAACTATAGCAGGAACCGTGAACGGCGGACAGCGACGGTGAAGAGCCCCGGAAGCTGCCACAACCTTCTTCTATTGTCTTCTCACCGTCCGCTGTCCGCCGTCCGCCCGTCACTCGGCCGCGCCGTTCACCCGCGGCCGCATAATCACCCGCGGCCACGATACGCGGCCACGCCTTGATCCGGGATCCAGAGATTCGCGGGCGGGCGCCCGGTTTGCCAGAACACATCGATCGGCATGCCGCCGCGGGGATACCAATAGCCGCCGATGCGCAGCCATCGCGGCGCCAGCACATCGACGAGCCGCTCGGCGATCGCGAGCGTGCAGTCCTCGTGAAATGCGCCGTGGTTCCGGAACGATCCCAAGAAAAGCTTCAACGACTTGCTCTCGACGATCCAACGGCGCGGAACATAGTCGATGACGAGGTGCGCGAAATCGGGCTGACCGGTGATCGGACAGAGCGACGTAAATTCCGGCGCCGTGAAGCGCACGAGATAGGTCTTCCCTGCATGCGGATTCGGCACCCGCTCGAGAATCGCTTCTTCAGGCGACTTCGGCAACGCGACGGCGCGCCCTAGTTGCTCGAGCGCAATGTCGGTCTTTGCTTTGCGTGTCATGGTCGCTATCGCTCGTTTAGACGTGTAACCGCTGTCGCTGGTGTAGACGTGCGGGCGTCAGAATGAAACGCCGCGCTTCTTAACGTCTACACGTCCACACGAGCGACAGCCGTCTACTCACAATGCCTCGGACGCGTAATCCGCCAACCGCGAGCGCTCGCCGCGCATCAACGTGATGTGGCCCGCATGCGGCCAGCCGCGGAAGCGATTGACGACATAGGTTAGCCCGGAGGTCGTCTCCGTCAGATACGGCGTGTCGATCTGCGCGATATTGCCGAGACAGACGAGCTTCGTGCCCGGACCCGCACGCGTCACGAGCGCCTTCATCTGCTTCGGCGTCAGGTTCTGTGCTTCATCCAGAATCAAGAAGCGATTCAAGAATGTGCGTCCGCGCATGAAGTTGAGCGAGCGAATCTTGATGCGATTGCGCAAGAGATCGTTCGTCGCGGCGCGACCCCAATTACCCCCCTCCTGGCTCTGCGTGAGCACTTCGAGATTGTCCATCAACGCCCCCATCCACGGCTCCATCTTCTCTTCTTCGGTGCCGGGGAGAAATCCGATGTCCTCGCCGAGCGGGATCGTCACGCGAGTCATGATGATCTCGCTGTAACGGTTGCTCTCCAGCGTCTGCGCGAGACCGGCCGCGAGCGTGAGCAGCGTCTTGCCCGTCCCCGCGGGGCCCAGGATCGTC
>JAAYXG010000597.1 GCA_012516015.1 Lysobacteraceae bacterium
CTCGAAAGCGGCGCGAACACATGGGATTCCCTGGTCGTACCGCTCGAGGAGATGCAGCATCGTCTCGCGCGGACGTGGTCGCCGATCGGGCACATAAATGGCGTCGTGAACAGCGACGAGTTGCGCGCGGCTTATAACGCCTGCCTGCCGTTGCTCACTGCATGGCATACCGATCTCGCGCAGAACGAACAGCTCTATCGCGCGTACGAGACGGTTCTCAGGAACGAAGGGGATCGGTTGGACGCGGCGCAGCGCAAACTGCTCGAAAATGCGCTTCGCGATTTTCGCTTGTCCGGGGTCGCACTTCCCCCCGAGCAAAAAGCACGATTCAAGGCCGTCATGGAGCAGCTTGCGACGCTGCAGTCGAAGTTCGACGAGAACGTGCTCGATGCGACGAATGCCTGGTCTCGACAGGTCAGCGACGAAAAGGAATTGGCGGGTCTTCCGCGGCCCATCGTCGAGCGGGCGCGCAGCGCCGCCCAGGAGCGAAACCAGGAAGGCTGGTTCTTTACGCTCGATGCGCCGAACTATGTCGCGATCATGACGCATGCGGAGTCGGAGTCGCTGCGGCGAGAGTTCTATACCGCGTGGGTCACACGCGCGTCGGATCAAGGCTGGTCGCCCGAGCGCTGGGACAACTCGGGCCTGATGGAGCAGATCTTGGAGCTGCGTCAGGAGCTCGCCGCGCTCGTCGGCTTCGAGAACTATGCCGAGTATTCGCTCGCGACGAAGATGGCGAGCTCGGTCGCGGAGGTTCGAACATTCCTCGAAGAGCTCGCAACGAAGGCGCGCCCGGTCGCGCGTCGCGAGTTCGAGGAGCTCGAGCGGTTCGCGGCACGCAAGCTCGAGGCGTGGGACATCTACTTCTACGGCGAGCGACTGAAGCAACAACGCTTCGACGTGTCCGAAGAGGAGCTCCGACCGTACTTTCCGCTCGACAAGGTGCTGAACGGGATGTTCAAGGTTGCCGAGACGCTCTACGACGTGCGCATCGTGCCGCGCGACGGCGTGGATGTGTATCACCCGGACGCGAAGTTCTACGACATCTTGAATGAGGACGGGTCGCAGCGCGGTGGCTTCTTCGTGGATCTATACGCGCGACCGAAGAAACGCGGCGGCGCTTGGATGGATGAGTGCGTCGGGCGCAAATTACTCGGCGGACAGCAGGCGCTTCCCGTTGCCTATCTCGTGTGCAATTTCATGCCGCCGGCCGAATCGAAGCCCTCCCTCCTCACGCACTCGGAAGTTGTGACGATGTTCCACGAGTTCGGACACGGGCTTCATCACATGCTGACGCGCGTCGACTATCCGAGCATCGCCGGCATCAACGGCGTCGAATGGGATGCGGTCGAGCTACCGAGTCAGTTCATGGAAAACTTTGCCTGGCGTCCTGAAGTGCTGCCGCTCATCTCGGGACACGTCGAAACGGGCGAGCCGCTTCCGGAAGCCGATCTCCAACGCTTGCTCGGCACGCGCACTTTCCAGGCCGGCATGCAGACAGTCCGTCAGCTCGAATTCGCGCTGTTCGATTTGCGCATCCACAGCGAGAAGCCGCAGGATGCGCACGGCATCATGCGTATCCTCGAGGAAGTCCGTCGCGACGTCGCCGTCATCGTACCGCCGGCGTTCAATCGCTTCGCGCACAGCTTCCAGCACATCTTCTCCGGCGGCTACGCCGCCGGCTACTACAGTTACAAGTGGGCGGAAGTGCTCGCCGCGGATGCGTTCAGCGCGTTCGAAGAAGCAGGCATCTTCAACACGGATGTCTCGCGGCGCTTTCTATCGAGCATCCTGGAACGAGGCGGCAGCCGCGATGCGATGCAAGCATTCGTCGAATTCCGCGGGCGCAAGCCGCAGATCGAGCCGCTTCTGCGGCAGCTAGGGCTCGCGGCGTAACTGTAGGTCGGAATTTATTCCGACCCTAACCGGGCATCCGACCCTAACCGGGCATAGGTCGGAATAAATTCCGACCTTGTATCTTGATCTCGTACCCGCTGCGCGAACGGGTACACCGGAGGAGGGCAGAGACTGTTTCCGACCAAAGACCTTGAGTCTGCGAAGTAGATCAGCCTGCCCTTTTCCTTCCTGGGGCACACCTTGAAGCTGGACGGTATTCCAAGACGCGGTCACATTTGGCCGACAGTCTGCATGTACAAGGCGAGCTAGCTGCCCCGATTGGGTTTCGCGCGAGTTCGCATTAGGTGATGAACGGTGAGTTGGCTTGGTATTGACGTATCGAAGGATACCCTGGCTGTGGCATTACAGCCCGGTGAGCGCAAGCGCCCGTACGAACGAGAAGTTCGCAACGACGCTGGGGGGATTGCACGATTGCAGAAGTGGGTGCAGGAGCGAGGATGCGAGCTCTCGCAGCTCACTGTGGTGATGGAGGCCACCGGGGTCTATCACGAGCGAGTCGCCCAGGCGTTTCACGATGCGGGATGCACAGTGATTGTGGCCAACCCGAAACGGGTGCGCGACTACGCAACCGGCTTGGGGTTACTGCACAAGACCGACAAGGTCGATGCACGAGCTCTTGCTCGCTATGGCAAGGAGCACGGCTCGGAGCTGGTGAGCTGGAGTCCACCTCCTGAGGAGGTGCGAATCCTGCGCTCGCTCTATGATCGATTGTCGGCGGTGCAAGAGGACCTGCAACGCGAGATGAATCGGCGCGATCAGGCAGTCATCAGCGAGGAGCCCGAGTTAGTCATCGACTCACTGAACAGCTCCATTACGCACTTACGCAAGGAATGTGAGCGCTTAAAGCGCGCGATCGAAGATCATTTCGATCAACATCCGGGCTTAAAATCCCAACGCGAGTTGTTACAGAGCATCCCGAGCATCGGTCCAGTCTCAGGCGATCTGTTGTTATGTGTGCTTTTATCCCATCGCTTTCACAGTGCACGCCAAGCGGCCGCTTTCTGCGGCTTAATCCCTAAAGCACATCAGTCCGGTAGTAGTGTGCGTAAGGCCTCGCGTCTGACCAAGCAAGGTGATGGGCGGCTGCGAGCTAAGCTCTACATGGCCGCCGTCGTTGCCACCCGGCATAACCCTGAGTTGCGTCAGGTCTATCGAGCGCTGCTAGCGGCAGGTAAACCCAAGCTGTGCGCATTGGGAGCACTCATGCGCCGCTTGGTGCACATCGCCTTCGGTGTCCTCAAGTATGAAACACCATACAACCCTCAACTTGTCCTACAAAGCGCTTGACGACCAAGACGGTATCTACAACGCCTGAACGTGCCGTTTCCGAGATCCGCTTTGCGCTGACCTTCGATACACCGCCGATCAACAGTGTTTTCAGCGTGTCTCGTCGTCATCCCGTCAGTGCTCGCGAAAAC
>JAAYXG010000598.1 GCA_012516015.1 Lysobacteraceae bacterium
TCGACACCCCATGGGGCTTGGCGCTGTTGCCCGACGGGCGGATGCTCGTCACCGAACGTACGGGCGCGCTCCTTCTCCTGGATGCGCAAGGCGCGCGCATCGCGACGATCAAGAATGTCCCGGAAGCGTTCGTGAAGCTGCAAGGCGGGCTGCTCGATGTCGTGCTGCACCCGAAGTTCGAGAGCAACTCGATTCTCTACCTCTCGCTCGCGCACGGGCGTCAGAAGCACAACACGACGCGCGTCGTGAGAGCCGCGCTCGACGGCGATACGCTGCGCGATGTGCAGGTGATCTTCGACAACACGCCTAAAGGCACCGCGGTTCACTACGGCGCACGGCTCGCCTTCCTACCGGACGGCACGCTGCTCGTGACGACCGGAGAAGGCGCGGACTATCGCGAGCAAGCGCAGCGACTCGACGTCGTGCTCGGCAAGATCGTCCGCATCAACGACGATGGCTCGATCCCGGCTGACAATCCGTTCGTGAATACGCCGGGCGCGCATCCCGCCATCTGGTCGTACGGACATCGCAATCCGCAAGGACTCTATGTGGACACGCAGACTGGTACGGTGTACTCGGCCGAGCACGGTCCCATGGGCGGCGATGAGATCAACGTCATCGAGCGCGGCGTGAACTACGGTTGGCCGATCGCAACGCACGGCATCGACTACTCGGGTGCACGCATCTCCCCGTTCGAAACCTACGATGGGATGCGCGAGCCTTTATTGTTCTGGACGCCGTCCATCGGCCCGGGCGGTCTCGCGCTCTACCGAGGCGCCATGTTCCCGGAATGGGAAGGCGATCTCATCGTCGCCGTGCTGGGCCACAAGCACCTGCGGAGAGTCGACCTCGAGAACGGGCGCGTCGTTCGCCAAGAACGGCTGCTCCAAGATCGCAACGCGCGCTTCCGTCAAGTCGTGATCGGCGCGGACGGCGCGATCTATGCGGTCGTCGAGAATGTCGACGAAGCCGAACGCTCCGGCCAAATTCTCAAGATCACGCGAGGGACAACTCTCCCTGCAACAGATGAGTCGTCACCGCCATCGACGTCGGCGCCCTCGACGTAAGCACGCTCGCCGGCGATGTCCCGGTGAAGAAGCGGAAATCCTTGTAGAAGTGCGATTGGTCGTAGTAGCCGTCCAGATAGCTTGCTGGATTCGCCTGTGTACGATCGCTCTGCTCGCTGCGCGCGAGCAGCGCACGATAGGCATGCTTGAACCGCACGATCCGGGCATACCGCTTCGGCGTCATGCCCATGCGCGACAAGAAGCTCCTCTCGAACGTGCGCTCGTCCATGCCGCTGCCGCGTACGCAATCGGAGATTTTCAGCGCGCCGCGCTCTGCGCGAATGCGATCGACGAAACGATCCACGCAATCCTTCACGATCGCCTCTGCTCGCAGCGCCAAGAAAAAACGATCGAGCGTTGCGACGGTCTCGCGCGCACTCAAGCACGCGGCCAGAGCATCTTCGAGGTCGCATAGCGCGGGCAGGTTCAGGTCGCGCAGCTCTACAGTCGAATCGCGCAACTCGGTGAACGGCAGGCCAAGCATCGTCTGCAGCATGCGCGGCTCGAGTTTGACACCGATCACCCGCACGTCGCCCCTGTCCGTCGTCACGACGGAGTGGCTGCGAGCCGCGATCACGTAGCTGCGCGCCATACGCGAGACAGCGCGCACATCTGCGAGCGGCGCGCGTTCGAACCCCGCGCCGAACGAGAAGACGAGCTCCGAATACCCGTCAGGTAGATGCAGCTCTCGCTTCTGGGCGGCTCGCCTGCCGGCCTCGACGATGAAGTAAGCGCGCACCAGTGCTTGCAGACCGACATGCGGTCTCAGCAGCCAGTACTTCATCTCTTCGCGCACGAGCGTCGGGGCCCATGCAAACGCGCTCGACGGTGCGGCGCATGCCCGATACGAAGTGTCGCGATGAGACATAGCGGGCACGCATGATAGTGCGTACCCCACGCTCGAGACGCACGTCTCATCGCACCTGAGTCGCGGTTCGCCGCGACTCAGGCTCGCTTACGGGTTCTTCGGATCCGCGGGTCCGGCCTCGACCCATATTCCATCCCGACACTCGAGCAGCGCCGTGCCGCTGCGCACGACCGTGCCCGCGGCAAATGCCTCGTCGTTGAAGTAGCACACGGCACCGCCGGGAACTTCGAGGCGAACGGTATCGGAGTCCTCGTGCATCTCCTCCGCGATGGGCGAGGTCTTACGCGTCGGGTCGACGCCGCCGACGTTACGGATGCCGCTCTGCATTGGTGTCACTCCTAGCGATACACGGGCTACAAGGGTACCGACGAGAGCGCGATGAGCGGCAGCGGATTGCCCCGCATCGCGCCCGTACTTTCCACAACGCGAACCCGAGCTTCAGCGAATCTGTATTTGGATCGGCTTGCTCTTGCTGTCTTCGGTTTTCGGTATGCGCACCTTCAGCACGCCGTCTTTGCATTCGGCCGAGATCTTGTCGGTGTCTACGTTCTCCGGCAATGCGAAGCTGCGCGCAAACGTGCCGTAGAAGCTCTCGATGCGCAGATCGTTCGCTTCGCCCGCTTCCTTCTCGTACTTCCGTTCCCCGCGCAACGTGAGGATTCCATCCTCGACCGTGACCTCGATGTCCTCTTTCTTGACTTCGGGCAACTCGGCCTTGATCAGATACTCCTGTTCCGTCTCGCTGATGTTTGCGACAGGCCGCCAAGTTCGCTCGCCTTCCGTCGGCTCGAGCAGCCCGCGGGCGAAGAACGGCGCGAACTGACGCATCGCTTCTTCCATTTCGCGGAACGGCTCCCAGCGCGACACACTGAATGGCTCTCTAGGGATGATGTTCATGGCTGCACCTCCGAATGACGGTCAGCGCGTGAATGCCCAACAGCCTCGGAAGTTCCGACGAGCGCCGCTCCCCCCGGATGGCCGCGCTCGAGGTGCGTGGCGGAGGATTCTCGCGGGGGCTCGGTGTTCTTTGGCGCGACGTTTTCGGTCGACGAACCCGCGAGCACCTTCTCACTCGCTTAGA
>JAAYXG010000599.1 GCA_012516015.1 Lysobacteraceae bacterium
AGGCCTCTGCGCGCATGGCGCGCCGCTTTTTCCCTGGATCCCGGCCTGCGCCGGGCGACAAGGTCCTTAAGTCCCGCCACATTCAAAGCGCCCGGTTTCTTCGCGAGTCTTCGCGTCAATCGTTGCGTCCGTGATTTTTCTCCGGACAGTAGTGGGCCTACGCCCGGGCGACAGTGTGTTCGCTCTTAAGAGGGAACGCTCCGCCCTCCATATGCGCAAAGCGGCATCGAACGATGCTAGAAGTCGCATGCGAAACGCGTGTTCGGCCGCAGGCAGGTCAAGTATCTTGACACTCGCGATGCGCACGCCGGCGCGATTTGGAAGTAGCATCCCAGGCTTGCGCGCGACATGGCGCATCACATCGATTCCAATTACAACGGGTGACTATTCGTGAAACTCTCGGGTTTTTCTCGCCAGCGAACGGCGCTATGCGCGGCACTGCAGGGGCTGTGTGCCGCGCTGTTGGTTTTTATTGCCACCGCTGCTTCGGCACAGAGTGCCGGCACGGCGCACATCCTCGTACGAGCGGATCAGCCGCAAGCGAAGATTCATCCTCATGTCTACGGTCATTTTGCGGAGCATCTCGGTCGACTGATCTACGACGGCATCTGGGTCGGAGAGGATTCGCCGATCCCGAACACTCGGGGAATCCGCAACGACGTCCTCGAAGCGCTCAAGGCGCTCAAAGTCCCCGTGCTGCGTTGGCCCGGCGGATGCTTCGCCGATGAGTACCACTGGCGCGACGGCATCGGGCCGCGCGACCAGCGCCCGAGGCGCGTCAACTCGAGCTGGGGCGGCGTCGATACGAATGCGTTCGGCACGCATGAGTTCATGGACTTGGCCGAGCTGATCGGAGCGGACGCCTACATCAACATCAACGTCGGCACCGGTTCGACGCAGGAAATGATGGAATGGATCGAGTACATGACGTCCGATTCGGATTCGACGCTCGCGAACCTCCGGCGCGAGAACGGCCGCGACAAGCCTTGGAAGGTTGCGTACGTCGGCATCGGCAACGAGATGTGGGGGTGCGGCGGCAACATGGCGCCCGAGCAATGGGCGGGCGAGTATCGGAAGTTCGCGACCTTCGTCAAGCAGCATTCGGATACGAAGCTGCAGAGGATTGCGGCGGGTCCGACCGATTCGCGTTACGACTGGACGGAAGCGCTCATGTCGAGCTCCGCAAAGCACATGGAGGCGCTCTCGCTGCATTACTACACGTTGCCTACGGGCGATTGGACGAACAAGAAGGGCTCCGCGACCCAATTCGGTGAGGACCAGTGGTTCTCGACGCTCGCGCGCACGCTCGAGATGGAGGAGTACGTCCGCACGCACAGCGCGATCATGGACAAGTACGATCCGGAGAAGAAGATCGGACTCATGGTCGCGGAGTGGGGCACTTGGTACGATCCGGAGCCCGGTAAGGATCAAGGCGCGCTGTATCAGCAGAACACGGTTCGAGATGCCGTGGTCGCCGGCATCAATCTCAACATTTTCAATCGTCATACCGATCGCGTTCGCATGGCGAACATCGCGCAGATGGTCAACGTGCTGCAAGCGGTGATCCTGACCGAAGGCGACAAGATGATCCTGACGCCTACGTATCACGTGTTCGACATGTACAAAGTCCATCAGGGCGCAACCGCACTGCCGGTCGAAGTGCAAGCGCCCGAGTACTCGTTCGGCGAGAGCTCGCTTCCGGGCGTGAGTGCTTCGGCCTCTCGCGACGACAAAGGCGTGCTTCACGTTTCGCTCGTCAATCTCGATCCGAACCGGCGTGTGCCGCTCACGCTCGAGCTGCGCGGCGCGAGCGCGGGCCGCGTGAGCGGCGAGGTGTTGACCGGTGCGACGATGAACGCGATGAATACCTTCGAACGCCCGGACACGGTTCGTCCCGCACCGTTCAAAGGCGTGCGTCGCTCGGGCAAGGACGTTGTCGTCGATCTGCCGCCGAGAGCGGTCGTGATGCTGCGCATCGAGCCTTGAGGAGCACGCGTGCGGCGTTGCGCGATTCTGTTCTTGTGCTGGTGCGGATTCGCTTGCGCGGATCCGCACCCGTACTTCGAGCACTGGACGGAAGGCGCGTCGCCGCAGCGAATCGGTCAGCGCGTCAGCGAGCGTTTCTTGAGCGCGCAGGATCACATGCTATGGACGGAGCACGGCACGCTGCACTATGCCGAGGTCGCGACTTGGTACGGCGCTTTGACCTTCGCCGAGCTCACCGACGACGAGCCGCTGAGTCGTCGCCTCGTGGAGCGGTTCGAGCCGTTCTTCGCGGAGAAGGACCGCCTGATTCCGCCCATCAACCACGTGGATCACACCGTCTTCGGCGCCGTGCCGCTCGAGATCTACATCCAAACGGGGCGTGCGAAGCACCGTACGTTGGGCATGGCGTTCGCGGACGGGCAATGGGATCGACCACGGCCGGACGGGCTCACGAATCAGACGCGCTTCTGGATCGACGACATGTACATGATCACGCTCGTGCAGGCGCAGGCGACGCGTGCGACGGGCGAGCCCAAGTACATCGACCGTACGGCGCGCGAGATGGTCGCGTACCTCGATGAGCTCCAACAGCCGAACGGACTGTTCTTTCACGCGCCGGACGCGCCGTTCTATTGGGGACGCGGCAACGGCTGGATGGCCGCTGGCATGACGGAGCTGCTGCGCTCGCTCTCGGAGGAACATCCCGCTCGTCCTCGCATTCTGGCCGCCTACCGCAGGATGATGCAGACGTTGCTCGAGCATCAATCGGAGCAAGGCATGTGGCGACAGCTCATCGATCATCCGAGCGCATGGTTCGAGAGCTCCTCCACGGGCATGTTCACCTTCGCTTTCGTCACGGGCGTCAAGGAAGGATGGCTCGATGCGGAAACGTACGGGGCCGCCGCGCGGAAGGCCTGGCTCGCGCTTACGAGCTACATCGACTCGAACGGCGACGTGCGCGAGGTTTGCGTGGGCACCGGAACGAAGAACGATCTTCAGTACTATCTCGATCGCCCGCGCGCCGTCGGCGATCTGCACGGTCAGGCGCCGCTACTGTGGTCGGCATCGGCGCTGCTTCGCCAGCGACTGTAGAAACGCGTCGACACGCGTAAAGGCATGGATGTGCGAACGTCAGGATCTGCGCTGACGAGTTTTGACGAGCAAAAGCGGCCAGGGATTCGTTATCCTCGCATCCGACGACGGAGGTTCTGGCGTCCGCACGTCTACACATCGACACGTCCATACGTCACGAAATAAGAGCATGTCTACCCATCCACGACGAGACTTTCTGATGAAAACAGCCATGATCGCGGCAGCCGCACCCTTCGCGAGTGCGAACGCGCTCGGCCAATCCACGAACAAGAAGCTGGGAGTCGCGCTGTGCGGTCTAGGCAGTCTGTCGACGCATCAGATCGCACCCGCGCTCCAGAAAACGAAGCACTGCCGGCTCGCAGGGGTCGTCACCGGCGATCCGGAGAAGGGCAAGCGCTGGCAGAAGCAATACGACTTGCCCGCGCGAAGCATCTATAGCTACGACACGATGGAGCGAATGGCGGACAATCCGGACATCGACATCGTCTATGTCGTAACGCCGAATGCGCTGCATCTCGAGCACGCGACGAAAGCCGCGAAAGCAGGCAAGCACGTGTTCTGCGAGAAGCCGATGGAGATCTCGGTCGAGCGCTGCCAGCAGATGATCGATGCGTGCAACCAGGCGGGCGTGATGTTGGGCGTTGCCTATCGCTGCCAGTTCGAGCATCATCATCTCGAATGCATCCGCATCGCACGCGAGAAGGAGCTCGGCACCATCAAGCTCATCGAGGGCGCGTTCGGCTTTCCGGTGCGCGGCGCCGATCAATGGCGTCTCAAGAAAGATCTCTCCGGAGGCGGGGCGCTCATGGACGTGGGCATCTATGTGCTTCAGGCGACACGCTACCTCACGGGAGAAGAGCCCGTGTCGGTGTCGGCAGTGGAAACCAAGATGGATCCGGTCATGTTCAAGGAAGTGGACGAGACGATGGCGTGGACCGCGACGTTCCCGAGCGGCGTCCTCGCGTATTGCTCGACGACGTTCGCAGCCGGCCCCGTTGGTCGCTTCCGTGCGTTCACCGAGCGCGGCTGGTTCGGTCTCGATCCCGCCTACAACTATGGCGGTCTGAAAGGTGCTCGAAGCGACGGCAAGCCGCTCGAGTTCGCGCAGGTCGATCACTTCGCGACCGAGTTGGATGCGTTCGCGACGAACATCATCGAGAAGACGCCGACGAAGGTGTCGGGCGAGGAAGGGCTCCAAGACGTGAAGATCCTCATGGCGATCTACGAGTCCGCTCGGACCGGCAAGGCAGTGAAAATCGCGTGAGCGGACGTGTGTTGCGGGCGGCCATCGCGGTTCTGACCGTGCTCTGCTCGACCGCGCAAGCGGGCGGGCAAGTCGCATTGACGTTCGACGACTTGCCCGTGCACGGCCCGGTCCCCTCGGGCGTATCGCGCACGGTGCTGCTGCAGCAGATCGTCAATACCTTCGTCAACGCCGGCGTGCCGGCCACCTACGGCTTCGTCAACGCAAAATCTTTGGAAGGGGACGCGGATCATCGAGCCGCGCTCGACGCGTGGCGAGCCGCCGGGCATCCCCTCGCGAATCACACGTACTCGCACATGGATTTGCATGCGAACGATGTCGCGGCCTACCGCGAAGAGGTGCTGGCCAACGAACCGATCTTGCAGGCGCTCATGGGTGAGGAGGAATGGCGCTGGTTTCGCTACCCCTACTTGCGTGAGGGAGAAACGCCCGAAAAGCGCAACGCGATTCGCGCTCTGCTCGAGGAGCGCGGCTATCGAATCGCACAGGTCACGATCGACTTCCAGGACTATGCTTACAACGCGCCCTACGTACGCTGCTTCGAGAAGCGCGACTTCGCCGCCATCGATGCGCTGAAGAAGAATTACCTGGCGCGGGCTGAGGAGCGCATCGCGGCGAGCGAGCGTGCATCGCAGGCGCTCTATGGACGCAACATCAAGCACGTGATGTTGTTGCACGTCGGTGCTTTTCAGCCCGTCATGTTGCCGTACCTTTTCGAGCTGCTCGAGCGGCGAGGCTACGAGATCGTGACGCTCGAAGAGGCGCAGAGCGATCCTGCGTACTCCGTCGACCCCGAGGTGACGCTCCCCCACGGCGCCTCGTACCTGGACCAGATGAACATCCGCGAGGACCTGCCGCCGATGCGATACGACGCCGAGGGCATGCGTCGCCTCGAAGAGGTGTGCTCGTAAGCGGCGACACGATGGCCCCAACGTGTGGAAGAGGAGAAGAGCCGTGATCACTCCTCTCTTATGTGTTCTATGCGTTCTTTGTGGTTCTCCGGCTCTGTCTTACGTTGCGGCCGAGTCCTACCTGAACCGCCAGAACACGCTCGCGATCACCTCATACGTGCGCAACGATTCGCGGGACGGCGTGCACACCGTATTGTTCGCGTTGCAGACCGCCGTCTCGAACTCGACTTCGGAATTGTCGTACGCCACTTCGAACGTCAAGCGCCGGAAATCCAACCCCGCCGCGACGATGAAACCAGGATCGGAGCCGGCCTCGTAGTCGCCGCTCGCGAAGTGATGGATCACACCTGCGCGCACATAGGGTGAGGCATCGCCGCCCACGTCGAAGCTATAGCCGATCGTTGCTCCAAGCGGCAGCTCGAAGTGGCTCACGTCTCCGCCGATGAAGAACGTCGGCCCCAGTGTCACATCGGCGCGCATTCCCGACGGCCAGTCGTAAGCCAATCCCGCAGTGATGCCGAGCGGAACTTTCAAATCGACGTCCGCTTCCAGCCCCTCCGCGCGAAGATTGTCTTCATGCAGATCCGTGACGTCGCCCAGCCCGCTCGCATAGGCCACACCGAGGCGCCATTCGAACGCCCGCCACTCGAATGCCTGCGCGTTGCTCGCGAACGATGCGAGCACGAATCCGACGAGCACGGCTCTCATGTAAGAACTCCACTTGACGCACTGAACGAATACCGCCGAGACGCAGTAGAAGTTCCACGACCTGTCGGGCTTTTATCGTCAATCCCGTGTCTTGTCGCGTAGAGGTAGCAGCGGTGGCTGATCCCCGCGCGCGCCTGTCGGCAGAGCGGACGTCTTCTTCTTTCACCGTGAGGCTGAGGTAAGCCGAGGGTCTGACGGTCCGGACGTGTTTCGGGAGCATCGAAAACAGGACGTTTTCGTTGCAGGCCTACAGGGATGTATTCACGGCCGGTCCCGAAACACGTCCCGACCGG
>JAAYXG010000600.1 GCA_012516015.1 Lysobacteraceae bacterium
AAGTCGGCCAGGATCTGGACGGTCCGCCGGGCGCGGGTTTCGGCACCTCCGTCGCGATCTCCGGAGACGGAATGCGCTTGCTGGCCGGCGCGCCGTATCCCTCCATCGTGCGGTTGTACCTCTTCGACGGCACTGAGTGGCAGTTGAGCGAAACGCCTCAGTTCATCAATGCCCGGCGCAACGGTAACTCCGTGGCCATCTCAGCGGATGGACTGGTCGGGGCCGTCGGCGCGGAGTACGGCGACACGAGCGCAGGCAACGCAGCCGGCATCGTGCGCGTGTACGCCTTGCCTGAGCCATAGCGAGGCCGGCCTTTGACAGAACGACTTTGTCAGAGGTGTCACAGTCCTTCATCAGACGAGACTCCGGCACGCACAGTTGTGTGCCGGAGCTCTCTTTCTCTGCCCTTCTAATCGCGGCACAATCAGGAGCAAACTCGGTGTGCGCTTGCACGCTCCATAATCCATCGGACCGTCCCGAAGAACAACATTGGACGTCACCGCGATACTTCATGATCTCGAAGCGGGCGAACGCGATGCCGCCAATCGGCTCGCGTCCGTCGTGTACGACGAGCTGCACCGGATTGCGCAGGCCGCGATGCGCCGTGAGCAGAGCGGTCACACGCTGCAACCGACATTGCTCGTCAACGAGGCGTTTATGCGCATGATCGGCCAACGCGATGTGAGTTGGCAGAACCGTGCGCATTTCTTCGCCATCGCGGCACAAACGATTCGTCGGATACTCGTCGATCACGCCCGTGCGCGCCGGCGCATGAAACGGGATCACGGCGTGCGTGTCACGTTAGATGAGTCCGCTGCCGAGGCACCGGAACGGTCGCTCGATCTGATTGCGCTCGACAACGCGCTCACGAAACTCGGTTCGCTGTCGCCGCGCCAAGCACGCGTCGTCGAGCTGCGCTTCTTCGGTGGGCTCGAAATCGAACAAGCGGCCGCCGCCCTCGATATCTCTCCTGCGACTGTGAAGCGCGATTGGATCTTTGCGCGCGCCATGCTGCTACGGATGCTCGAAGCACCTGATATTTCGCAGGACGACGACGGCATCGGCCCATGAGCGAAACGCCGCTGACGCCCGAGCGGATGGCACTGCTGCAGGAACTGTTCGAGCAGGCGCTCGAGCTTCCGCCAGAAGCGCGCGCGAGCTTCGTCAAGGAGCGCAGTGCCGGCGAAGGCTGGCTGCACGACGAGCTGCTCGGTTTGCTCGATGCTCACGAACGCGCCGATGCGAGCTTCGAATCGCACCTCGTTAGGGGTGTCGCGCCCGATCCGATCGAAGGATCCGATGATTGGGAGGGCGTGCGACTTGGCGTTTGGCAGATCACACGGCGCATCGGTTTCGGCGGCATGGGTACGGTGTGTGAGGCCGTGCGTGCCGACGATCAGTATCAGCAGCGCGTTGCGATCAAGCTGTTGCATCGTCATGCGGGTAGCGAAGGTGCAGTGAAGCGCTTTCGCGCAGAGCGGCAGATTCTTGCGAGCCTGAGTCATCCCAACATCGCGACGCTGATCGACGGCGGCGTCACCGAGGAGGGCCAGCCCTACTTGGTGATGGAGTACGTGGATGGCAGTCCCATCACGCACTGGTGCGACGGCCGTAAGCTCGCGACTCGCGATCGAGTGAAGCTGTTCTTGCAAGTCTGCGCAGCGGTCGAAACGGCCCATCGGAATCTCGTCGTCCATCGCGACCTCAAGCCCGGCAACATCCTCGTGACCGAAAGCGGTCATGTGAAGCTGCTCGACTTCGGCATTGCGCGCCTCATGAAATCGACGGACGAAGAGGGCGCGTTGCCGGCGACCGTCGCGGCGTTTCGAACCTTCACGGCCGACTACGCCGCGCCCGAGCAAATTCTCAACACAGCGGTCGGCACGAGCGCGGATATCTACGCGCTCGGTGCGGTGCTATTCGAGTTGCTGAGCGGTCGACGACCCTTCGATTTGCAGCGAGCGTCGTTGATTGAAATCGAGCGGACGGTCTGCCAAACGCCCGCGCCTCGCGCACAGGTCGATGAGGACCTCGATGCGGTGATTGCAATGGCGCTGCGCAAAGAGCCCGAGCGACGCTACTCGAGCGTCGACATGCTCGCGAACGATCTGCGTAATTATCTCGATGGCCTTCCGGTGAGAGCACGCCCAGACGGCGTCGGCTATCGACTCAAGAAACTGATTGGGCGTCGCAAGCTCGAATCTGCCGCCGTCGCTATAGCGCTGCTCTCGCTCATCGGCGGCTTGATCGCTGCGACGCTGCAGGCGCAGCGCGCTGAGCGCCAGAGCTTGCGTGCGACCAGCGTGACTGAGTTCTTGACGACGATGCTAGGCGCCGCGGATCCCGCGTCGCTCGGCAAAGACGTGACGGTTCGCGAGGTGCTCGATGTCGCCGCCGAGCGTGCGGATGCGCTGGCGGGTACACCGGGGTTAGAAGCGGAGTTGCGCACGATTATTGGCCGGACCTATATGGGGCTCGGTGAGTTCGAAGCGGCCGAGCAGCAGTACCTTCGTGCGATCGATGCGCACTACCGCGCGACGCCGCGGGGCAGCAATGAGCTTGCGGTCACGATGAGCCTGTTGAGCCACGCGCAGGAATTTCTCGGCCGTTACGAGGATGCGAATCGCACGCTGCAAGAGGCCGCAGCGATGCTGGAGCGCTTTCCTCATAGGCACGCGGAAGATCAGGCGGACTTTCTCGATCAGCAAGGTCGAATCTTGACGAGACTAGGTCACCACGAAGCGGCGGAGGCGATGTTGACGAGCGCGCTGGCGCTCGTCGTCAAGCACGAGATGAGCGATGAGTCGCTCGCCACGGCACACGCAAATCTTGGCTACGTAAAGAGCGACTTGGGCAAGAAAGAGGACGCCGTGCACCACTACTCCACGGCGGTCGAGGCGGCACGTCGCGCCTTCGGCAGCGAGCATCCGCGATTGGCCGAACACCTGTCGCCCTACGCATCCGTGTTGGAGCGTGCGGGCAGGATGGATGAAGCCGATGCCGTTTATCTGGAAGTCATCGCGATGCGACGCAAGCTCTTGGGTGCGAAACATCCCGACTACGCGTGGACGGTGTTCAACTACGCGGATTCGCTCGTGCGACGCGGACGGTATGAGGACGGTGCGCGTTATGCACGCGAAGTATTGGCGCTGCGCGGCAAGACCTTGCCCGACACGCACTTGGCGGTATCCACCGCGATGGCCGTGCTCGGTCGCGCGCTCGGTCCCATGGGCGAACTCGAAGAAGCCGAGCGCTGGCTGCGCGAAAGCCTTGAGTTGCGTAAACAGACCATTCCCGAAGGCCATTGGTTGATTGCGTCGAGCGAGAGCGTGCTCGGCGGACATTTCGTGCTAGCGGGTCGCTACGACGAAGCACAGCAGTGGCTCATTGCGTCGGAGCGCAAGCTCGTCGATGCGCTGGGCGAAGATTCGCCCGTCGTTCACGACGCGCGCGAGCGCATGAAGGAACTGCAGCGGCGCCGCGACGCCGAGGAGCGTTGAGAGACTCACTTCGCCGCATGTAGGGTCGAGCAGGGGTTCGTGCGTGTCTACGGAGGGTGACGAGCGAAAAGGACCGTGCACATCAAGGTTTGCAGACTGTCCGGACGGTACGATGAGATCGCCGTCAGTGCGCACGTAAAGCGTTTGCTGATCTGCGCGCTGCTATTCGTGTTGCCGCAGTGGGCGAGCGCAGCGACGCCGCGATTGCGGCCGGTGAACGGCGCCTCGTTCGCGGTCGCGGGCATCGACTGGGCCAAGCACGGCTACGTCGAACATCAGTATTTCTTGAGCGGGCACGCCGACGTGCTGGAGTCCACCAGCGCGGCCGACTCCCTGTCCGGGCACCTCGCTCGAGATAACGCGGCGGACCTCGCCGTGCGCCCTGCGGTCGTCGGCAAGAAGCTGCAGTCCGATCGTCCTTATACGACGCGCATCATCGTCGCCAGACCGCGCGCCGCCGAGGCGTTCAGCGGTGTCGTCATTCTCGAGCCGCTTCATCCACGCGGCAGGCCCAGCGCGGGCGTGCGTCTGTTGCCTTACTTGCTGGCGGCCGGTCACGCCTGGGTCGGCGTCGAAAACCCTATTACGTTTCGCAAGCTTCGACGCGAGCAGCCGGAGGTGTTCGCCGATCTCGCCATCGAACACCCCAGCCAGTTATGGGGCATGTTGACTCAGACGGCACAACTGATTCGCCGCTCGTCACTGTTGGACGGACCGGTGCGCCGCATCGTCATGACGGGCTATTCGGCGAGCGGTACAGTGACCTCCCTATATGCAAACAGCTTCGGCGACCGCACGTTCGATGGTCGGCCCTTGATCGACGGCTATCTGCCGCTGGCCTCGGGCGTCTTTAACCATCCGATCGGGGTTCCGATCATCCGGGTCATGACGCAGAGCGATTTCGCTCTTTTCGGCGCCGCTGCGAATCGACGCGATGATGCGGGCACATCGACGGATCGATACCGGCTGATCGAAGTGAGTGGGTCGACGCACAGCGAGCGAGTGAGTGACACCTGCGCCTTGTACAGCATGCCCGAGAACGGCTTCGACAACGACGTGCCGATCAACATGGTGATCGGGCAGGCGCTGCACAATCTGATCGCGTGGATCGATGACGGTATCTCGCCGCCGCGCGCGCCGCGCATGGAGCTCAACGACGGCAGAATCGCAGTCGATGAATTCGGGCATGCGAAAGGGGGGCTGCGCTTGCCGCACGTCGAGGCGCCGTTGTCATCGCTGATCGCTGCGGCGCCGGGGTGCGAGCTCGCAGGCTTTCGCGTTCCGCTCGAGCAGGTGCGGTTGCGTCAGCTTTATCCTACAGCCGAGGATTTCGTTGCGCGTCGCACCGCCGTTGCAGAGAAGCTCGCGCAGGAGCGCTGGATCAGCCAGGAGGACGCGTTGCGAATCCGCGAAGCGGCGCTCAAGTTGTCCGCGGTGCTCGAAAACTCGGAGAGGTTGCGAGAACGCTGAAGACAGACCAGTATCGGCCAGGACATCAGATGGGATCGATGTCTGTGATCAGTAATACGACTTCGGCAGGCAGCCGAGTTGGTTTCGAGGGGGTTGTCTTGGCGATCGAGTACCAGGAAGACACGCGCGGGGAGGCGCGGGCGGTCTCCGTCGGTCAGGTGGACGCGCTATATCGTTCCTATTCGGGCTGGTTGAAGCGCTTTCTGCGTTTTCGCTTTCGAGGCCGAGAGGACTACGATGACATCGTGCACGACACGTTCATCAGAGTCAGCCGCGCGAATATCGATACCGGCGAAGATCCCCGCGGGTACCTGCGCTGCGTGGCGACGAATCTCGTGCGGGATGCGGCTCGCCGTGCAGCGGTGCGTGCCGAGGATGATGGGGCGCCCGCGGATGCGGGCATGGAGGGCGATCAGTTCGCAAGCGTCCTGTTGAAGCAAGTTATTTTGTCGCTGCCCGACATTTATCGAGAAGTCTTCGTGCTCAGCCGCTTTGCGGGAATGAGCTACGAGGAGATCGCGCGGCACTGCGGCATTTCGGTGAAAGCGGTCGAGAAGCGCATGACCAAAGCTTTGAGCATTTGCCGTAGCCAACTGGAAATCGAATGAGCGCGTAGCGACAGCAGCGACTATGGACGTGACAGATACGAACGACAGCGTAGAAGCTCAGGCGGCGGCGTGGTTCGCCCGAGCCCGTGGAGTCGGCCGTGCCCGAGCCGATGAGGAAGGACTGTCTGCGTGGCTGGCCCAGCCCGAGCATGCGGCTGCATATGCGCGCATCGAGCGGATATGGGGCGCGAGCGGAGCGCTGGCCGATGATCCGGATATTCAACGCGTCACCGCCGCAGCGTTGCAGGGCGCCCGCAAGCGCCCTGCGCGTGTGCATTGGCGCAACTGGCTGGCGCCGTCGCTCGGTGCGGCCGCGCTGGTCGTGTTAGCGCTCGTCATGCGACCGATCTGGGTGACATCGCACGGGCCCGCGACTTTCACGAGCACGTATCAAACGGGGCAGGATGCGTCCACACCCTTCGTGCTGCCGGATGGATCGACCGTGCGCCTGAATGTGCACTCATTCGTGCACGTCGCTTACGATGAGAATCAGCGCAGTCTGATATTGGAGACCGGTGAAGCCGTGTTCGATGTGGAACACGATGCCGAGCGTCCGTTCACCGTCCGTGCAGGCGACGTGCTCGTAAAAGCGACGGGGACGCGCTTCAGTGTCCGCCGGTAT
>JAAYXG010000601.1 GCA_012516015.1 Lysobacteraceae bacterium
AGGAAGCCCAGGAGGCGACCGAGGAAACACCGGAGACGCTCGCGGATGAGCCGCAACCGACGCTGCATCTTCGTATCGAGGGCCAGCAAGCTGCGTACCCGCTCGGCTATCCGATCGCGCTGCGCCTGATGGTCGAGAACCGCTCCCAACAAGCGTTGCCCTTGCGGGGGCGACTCGCGCCGGCGTATGGAATTCTGCAGGTCGAGTATCGGTTCGAAGGCGCAAGCGAGTGGCGCGTGTTCCAGCCGCTCGCGTGGTTCGAGCCGGCTGACGATGAAGAAGCGATGCTGGAGCCTGGCGAGTCGACGGAGCAGACCGCACCGGTCTACTTCGGCGATGACGGCTGGACGTTTTCATCGCCCGGCAGCTATGAAGTGCGAGCGATTGTGAAGGCCAGCGAAGAGATCGATGACGTGGTGAGCAATGTCATTCCGATCCGCGTCGCCGCGCCCGATACCGACGCCGAACGAGAGGTGTTGCGTCCGCTGCTCGATGAGACCGGGATGCTCGACATCGAGGTCGGACGCTGGCTCACGTTCGGCGGCCGCATCGGCGAGGCGCGCTCGCAGGAAGAAGTCGTGCAGGCGATCGAAGCGCACTCGGACGCGGCGCTCGGTTCCGCACTACGATTGACGTTGGCCTCGCAGCTACTGCGACCTCCGATCGACGCGCGCACGGGCGAACGCCCGCAACCCGACTTCCAAGCGGCAGATGCGCTGCTTCGCGACACGTGTACCGACAGCGGCGTCGCAGCGCTCAAACACGAGCTGCTCGCGCGGCTCCAAGGCGAGCTGCCGAGCACGATGACAAGCCGACTGCAGTCGAGCGCCGAAGCGTGGGACGGCATCACCGCCACGCGCGAGCACGTTCCCACCTACTCGGACGAAAGACTCGAAATGGCGGAGTCATCGCTGCACTTCTGCGCGAACGAAGCGACGCTTCGCCGCGCGCCGCGCGCCGAAGCCGTGCGCCTCGGGCGCGCGCTGCAGCGTCAAGGAGTGAAACGCATCGTGCTCGTCGGCCATACGGATGCAGCCGGCGGGTGCGAATCCAACGATGACATGGGGCTGCAACGCGCGGAAGCGGTCAAACGAGTGCTGATGGGCGTCGGCATTTCGGGCCGACACATGCAAACGGTCTCGCTCGGCGAACGTCGCCCCCTCGATTTCGCCAGCACGGACGCGGCGAGCGAGCTCAACCGACGAGTAGAGATCTTGGTCGAGCGCGAAGAGACGGAAGTGCCGATGGAAGAAGGGCAAGAGTCAGCACACGTGGAGCCAGAAGAGCAAGAAGTGCAGCGCGTGCTGCCGCAGTGTTAGACCGTCTCTCGGCTATCGAGCGATCTGCCCACCCGCCGATACCGCGCCGACGCTTCGCCGTTGCAGCTCGTTCAATAGCTCCGACGAATCGACCGGCTTCGTCAGATGAACGTCGAAGCCCGCCTCTCGCGACCTGCGCCGGTCCTCCTCTTGGCCCCAGCCGGTCACGGCGATCAGCACCGTGTCCTTGCCCCACGGCTGTTGGCGCACCCAGCGCGCCGCTTCGAAGCCGGACATTCTGGGCATACCGAGATCCATGATGATTGCTTCGGGACGTACGATCTCGGCCATCTCGATCGCAGCGAGCCCATCGTTCGCGATGTGCGTCACGTAGCCGGAGAACTGCGCGAGAATCGCAAGGCTGTTGGCGGCATCGAGGTTGTCGTCCACGATCAACAGTCGATGTCGACGCTGGAACATCGGCAATACATTGTCCGTCAGCGCACGCGACTCGCCCGCGCTCGCTTCCACGGCCGCGGGCAGCTTCACCGTGAATGCGCTGCCGCAGCCGAGTCCGTCGCTGTACGCCTCGATCGAACCGTGATGCAGCTCCACGAGCCGCTTCGTGAGCGACAGACCCACGCCGAGCCCGCTCGACGCGCGCGTTTGCGTGCGATCGCCCTGCACGAACAAGTCGAAGAGCTTCGGTAACAGCTCGGGCGCAATGCCGATACCCGTGTCGCGCACGCACAATACGAACGCGCTTCCTTCGCGCACGACTTGCACTTCGATGCGACCGCCGGGCTCCGTGTACTTGGCCGCATTGTTCAAGAGATTGCCGACGATCTGCTGCAAGCGCGCGGAATCGCCGTCTACGTGCGCGGGCTCGGCCGGGAGCAATACCTGGAGATCGTGATTCACGGCTTCGAACAGCGGACGCACCGCATCCGCCGCGGAGCGAACGATCGCTCGCAAATCGACACGCTCGGCGCGCAGCTCCAAGGTATTGCGAGTGATTCGACTCACGTCGAGCAGATCGTCCACGAGGCGCGCCATATGCGCGACCTGCCGCTCGATCACGTCGTGCGCCGCCGCCGAGATCTCCGCGGGCACGCCCGGCTTCAGCAAGCCCGTCGCATAACGGATGGGCGCGAGCGGATTACGCAGCTCGTGCGCCAGCAACGCGAGGAACTCGTCCTTGCGATGATCGGCTTCGCGCAACTGCTCTTCGAGCTGACGCCGCTCCGTGACGTCGGTCACCGCCGCCACGAATCCTCGCACTTTGCCGCTCGAGCTATCGGTGTCCGGTACGTAGCGGCAATGCATGTAGCGCTTGCCGAGCTCTCGGAACGACACTTCGACATCGAAGGTCACGCATTGACCCGCCAGCGCTAGCTTCACGTATGGCTCGATCGAGCGATAGGTCGTCCGGCCGACGATCTCTTCGACCGTTTTGCCGAGCACCTCTTCCGGTTCGAGCTTGAAGCGCTTCGTATATGCCTTGTTGACGAACAGGTAGCGCGTTCCGGTATCGCAGTGAGCGAGCAGCACGTCCGCGTGATCGGTGACGAGCCGCAGCTCCTCGTGCGCTCGCTTCTGCGCATCGATGTCCGTGGAGGTACCGCACCACCGCTCGATCGCGCCTTGTGAGTTGCGTACCGGTACGGCTCGCGTGAGGAACCAGCGGTAGAGCCCGTCGACACCTCGTAGCCGGAACTCGGCGACGAACGTCTCGCCCGTCTCCCGGGCGCGCTTCCAATTGGACGTTAGAGCGTCGAAGTCCTCCCTCGGCACGAGGCGACGGCAGTCCTCGAAGTTCGCGGTGGCAACGCCGGTGTACTCCCGCCAGCGCTGGTTGATGTAGACGACTTCGCCATCGGCACCGGCCACGAACACGATCTGCGGCATCGATTCCGCCAGCCGCCTGAAGCGCTCCTCGCTTTCCTTGAGCGCCTCGCGTACCTGAACGTCTCGCGTGATGTCGATCGTGACGCCGAAGATTTCCTGCCCCTCGCCGCGATCGTCGTAGCGGATCTCGCCCTTCTCGAGCACGCGGCGCACGTCTCCTTGCGCATCGAGCACGCGATAGTGAAGCTCGTATTCGCGCCGCCGCGCCTCTCGTTGCTTTCGCAAGTACGCGCCGACGCGCTCTCGGTCTTCGGGATGAACGGTTTGCAGGTAGGCTTCGTATGTGGAGCGCACGCTGCCTTGCGTATTCGCGAAGCGGCGCAGAGCGTGCGTGCGCAGGTCGAGCTGAAATCCGACCATCTTTGCGGCGGCGAGCGCGATCCCGAGCTCGGACTCGGCGCGCCGGCGCGCTTCGCTCGAGCGCTGTCGCTCCTGATCGATCCGGCGCAAGCGTGCCGCAGTCATCAACAGGGCCGCGAACACGACGACGATGCTGCCGAAGACGAGCACCGGGACGTGGTACGTCGCCGGATAAAGCCGCGCACGCAGACCAGTCTGGAGCAAGACAGCCAAGCCGAGCGGCAGAGCGATGACACCGATCGCAAGCGAGCGCATCTCGCGCGACGCGGGCTCATCTCCCGACAGAAGCCGCATCCAGCCCAGCTCGGGGCGAACGCACAAGAGGCCGAATGCGAGACCCGCTTGCGCCAGCGTCGTAGGCAAAGACACTTGCGAGTACAGGGCTGCGCCTCCAACGCCGTCCGCACCGAAGAGAAACGGCAGCATGGCGCTTGCGACGAGCAACAGTCCCATCGTCGCAAGCGTCACGAAGGCGGTTTGCAGAGCGCGAGCCTGGGACCGCGCGAGCAAGA
>JAAYXG010000602.1 GCA_012516015.1 Lysobacteraceae bacterium
AATGCGGAGCGCATCGTGCCGACCGATCCGGCAACCCTCATCATCACCGGGTTCATCGCCCGCGATCCCAAAGGATTGCAGACGACGCTCGGACGCAACGGCAGCGATTTCTCGGCTTCGATCTTCGGCGCGTTGCTCGACGCCGAGGAGATTCATATCTGGACGGATGTGGACGGCGTGCTGAGCGCGGACCCGCGCCTCGTTCCCGATGCCAACGTCATCGACTCGCTCTCGTACAACGAGGCGATGGAGCTCGCGTACTTCGGTGCGAAAGTCATTCATCCGCAAACGATGGCGCCCGCGATCAAGAAGCGCATCCCGATCTGGATACGCAACACGTTCGCGCCGGAGAAGCCAGGTACGCTCATTTGCGATAAGCCGACCTCCAAGCTGGCGGTCAAAGGCATCACGTCCATCGATCGCGTGGCGCTCGTGAACGTGGAAGGGGCTGGCATGATCGGGGTGCCCGGCACGGCGCATCGGCTGTTCGGCGCGCTACGCGACCATGGCATCTCCGTGATCCTCATTTCCCAAGGCAGCTCGGAGCACTCCATCTGCTTTGCGATTCCCGAGGCCGAGGCTCCGCGTGCGGAAGTCGTCGTGCGCCAGGCATTCGAGCGCGAGCTGCGCGAAGGACAGATTCACGCCGTCGACGTCGATGCGGGCTGCAGTATCTTGGCCGTCGTCGGCGACGGCATGGCAGGCGCGTACGGGATTGCCGCCAAGGTCTTCGGCTCCCTGGGCGCCGCAGCCGTCAGCGTGCGTGCAATCGCGCAAGGTGCGTCGGAGCGGAACATTTCCGTCGTGATCGACGGCAAGCAGGTCTCGCGCGCGCTGCGCGCGGTGCATTCGAGCTTCTACCTCTCGCCGCATACCGTGTCGATCGGCCTCATCGGACCCGGCGTCGTCGGCGGCGTGCTGCTGGACCAGCTTGCCTCGCAGATCGAGCGCTTGTCGCGGGATCTTAATTTGGATCTGCGCGTGCGGGGTATTATGAGCTCCAAGCACATGTATCTAGCGAGCTCCGAGATCGCGCTCGACAACTGGCGCGAAACGTTCAAATCGCGGGGCGAGCCAGCCGATCTCACGAAGTTCGGCCAGCACGTCAATGCCGATTACTTGCCGCACGCGATCATCATCGATTGCTCGTCGAGCGCCGAAGTGGCGGCCCGCTATCCGGGCTGGCTCGCGAGCGGCATTCATATCGTGACGCCGAACAAGAAAGCGAATAGTGCGGATCTCGATTTGTATGCACGCGTGCATGACGCCCGGCGTCAGGGCGCGGCACACTACCTCTACGAGGCGACGGTCGGCGCGGGGCTTCCGATCGTGCAAACGCTGCGGGATTTGCGCGAGACCGGCGATGAGATCCAGCGCATCGAAGGCATCCTCTCGGGGACGCTCGCGTACCTATTCAACGTATGGGACGGAACCGAGCCGTTCTCCGCCGTGGTGCGCGCGGCGAAGGCCAAGGGCTACACCGAACCCGATCCTCGCGACGATCTGTCGGGCATGGATTTCGCACGCAAGATCATCATTCTTGGGCGCGAAATGGGCCTACCGCTGGAGCTGAGCGACGTGCAGCTCGAAAGCCTCGTACCGCCCGCGCTCGCATCTTGCTCAGCGCAGGAGTTCCTCGATCGTCTGCACGAGTTCGATGAGCCTATGGCCAAGCGCCTGCAACAGGCTCGCGAACGCGATCGTGTGCTGCGCTACGTCGGCTCGTTGGATGCCGCGACAGGCAAGGCATCGGTCGGGCTCGTCGAGCTCGAGCGTTCGCATACGTTCGCGAACATCGCGCTGACCGACAACGTCGTGCGTTTCATGACCCAGCGCTACAACCAGAATCCGCTCGTCGTACAGGGACCGGGCGCCGGACCTGAAGTCACCGCGGGCGGTGTGTTCGCTGATCTCTTGCGCGTATGCGCGTATCTCGGCGCGAAGCTTTAACTATGCGGGAAGTTGCGACAGCGTTTGCACCGGCGAGCGTCGGCAATGTGGCGGTCGGTTTCGATGTGCTCGGCCATAGCTTTCAGACGATCGGCGATCGCGTCACCGCGCGGCGAATTCCCGAACGGGAGGTGCGTATTGCCGCCATTACGGGTACGAGCGAAGAGCTGCCGAAGGAGGCCGAGCGCAATACGGCCGGGATGGCCGTCCTCAGCATGGTGCGCGAGCTCGAGCTCGATTTCGGCATGGAGCTCACGATCGAAAAGGGCATTCCGCTCGGCTCGGGTCTCGGCGGCTCCGCCGCGTCCGCTGTCGCCGCCGTCGTCGCCGCGAACGCACTTCTTCCCGAGCCGCTGGACAAGCTGCGATTGCTCAAATTCGCGATGAAAGGCGAGGCCGTTGCGAGCGGCTCGGTCCACGTCGACAACATCGCCCCTTCGCTCTTCGGCGGGCTCGTGCTGACCGTGGGCATCGACAATCCGAACGTCAAACAGATCCCCGTGCCGGCGAGCGTGCGCTGCGTGCTCGTACACCCGCACATGGTGTTGTCGACGCGCGCCGCGAGAGAGATTCTGAATCGCTCGATCGACCTGTCGAACGTCATCTGGCAATCCGCGAACCTGGCGGGCTTTCTGACGGGCTGCTTCACGGGCGATTTACAGTTGATCCGCGAATCGCTCGAGGACGTTGTCATCGAGCCGCAGCGCAAGGTCCTGATCCCCGGCTTTCAGGACGTGAAGGACGGCGCGATGCGAAACGGAGCGCTCGGCTGCTCGATCTCGGGCGCCGGCCCGACGGTCTTCGCGTGGAGCGAAGACAAGGACGCAGCTCGTATTCGCGACGCAATGGTCGCGGGATTCAAAGCTCATGGACTCGAAAGCGACGCCTGGATTTCCACGCTGGATCCCGAAGGCGCGCGCGTCATAGATTGAAAGCCCATACCGGTCGTCCGCATGCAGCACTACGTCAGTACTCGAAACGCCGAACACCGCGTCCTCCTGGGAGAGG
>JAAYXG010000603.1 GCA_012516015.1 Lysobacteraceae bacterium
CTGCGCGAAATCGATCGCCGCATCCGCTACCTGCAGAAGCGGCTTCCCGATCTGCAGGTGGTGGAGCGGCCGCCCGGCGACCCGGAGCGGGTGTTCTTCGGCGCCTGGGTGGAGCTGGAGGACGAAAGCGGTGCACAGCGGCACTACCGCATCGTCGGTCCGGACGAATTCGATGCCGCGCAGGGTTACATCAGCATGGACTCGCCGCTCGGGCGCGCGCTCTTGCGCAAGGCAGTCGACGATGAAGTCACCGTCGAGGTGCCGGGCGGAAGGAAAACCTACTTCGTCGTGGAGATTAGATACGAGACGAAGGGTGATGGGTGACGGGCAAGATGAAGAAGCGACGCTCCGCGTCAACTTCTTCCTCGCCATGCATCGCGCCTAAAGACCGAAGAGCGAGAACAGCTTCCTCACCGGTCCTCCCGCCTTCTCCAAATCGCGCTTACGCCGCTCGTGCATTCGCGCTTGCAGGAGCGTGCGGCGCTGCTGCAGCGCCGCCTCCTTCGAGGTTGCGCCGCGCTTGCGATGACGACGTTCGTAGGACTCGCGAAAACGGACGAAGTCGCGATACGCCGCCAGGTCGTGCTCCAAGTCGCGGCTTACGAGCTCGATCAAGATGGCGTGATCGAGCACGCTCACTGCCGACGCTTCGTGCGCGGGAACGCTGAAACAGGCGAGCGCATTGAGGATGCGCTGACGATCGTCGCCTTCGACGCGCCACTCCGCGTCGCTCACCATCTCGATCATGCGCTGCAGGCGCGAGTAGCGTTCCTTCACGAATTCGGCGGAGCGCGCTTGCGCGCCGCGCTCCAGCACCTCCTGAGCGGTCGCGACGATCGAATCCTCCGGTTGCGTGCGCGCGAGCGCTTGCGTCTGCTGCGCAACCTGCTCGAAATGCGCGAGGTCGCTATCGCCGAGATCGAAGCTGAGACGGAGGGGCATATCCTTGGTTGACAGTTGACGGTTGGCAGTTGACGGTCAGAACGAAGCCGTGGGAGCGACGCGCGAACACCTTCGTACGCTGCGCGCAGCGTCCGTCTCTGCCCGCCAACCGTCAACCGTCAACTGTCAACTGTGCTCACACGATCACATTCTTGAATTGCCACGGATCGCTCTTGTCGAGATCCTCGGGGAAGAGACGCTCGCGATCGAGAAGCGGCGTCCAGTTCGAGTATTCGCCGACGACCGGTCCGAGATAGGGCATGCAGATTTCGAGATTGCGGCGAAAGTCCATCTCATCCGGCTCGACGATACCCTCCTGCGGATTCTCGATGGCCCACACCATGCCCGACAACACCGCCACGCACACCTGCAGGCTCGTCGCAGTGTTGTGCGGGACGAGATTGCGGGCCTCGTGAATCGAAAGCTGCGAGCCGTACCAATAGGCATTCTTCTTGTGCCCGGCGAGGAGCACGCCGAGCTCATCGATACCGTCGATGATTTCCTTGTTGAGAATTCGCTTCGTCTCCTGCAAGCGCCAGTTGTGGCCCGCGAACTCGTGTACGGAGAGAACGGCATCGTCGCAGGGGTGATAGGCGTAGTGGACCGTGGGGCGGTAGATCACCTCGTCGCCGTTGCGAAGCGTGAAGTAATCGGAGATGGAGATCGATTCGCCGTGCGTGATCAAGAAGCCGTGGAAATGCCCGGCCTGCGGCGTCCACGTGCGTACGCGCGTGCCCGCACCGGGTTGCATGAGATAGATGGCGCTCTGACAGCCGAACTCGTGGCGACGTCCCTGCGCGGGAAACGCCTTCTCATGCGTCCCCCAGCCGAGCTCGGCCGGTTGCGAGCCTTCGGAGACGAAACCATCGACGGACCAGGTGTTCACGAACTCCTGCATGCGCTTCGGCACGTTGGCGACTTGCGTATCGCGCTCCGCAATGTGAATGACCTTGACCTGCAACTGGTGCGCAAGCGCCGCCCACTGCTCGCGCGAGCGCGGCTGACCGGCATCGACGTTCAGGTCCGCCGCGATATTGAGCAGCGCCTGCTTGACGAAGTGCGACACGAGCCCGGGGTTCGCTCCGTGCGTGATGACCGCCGTCGGACCTTTCGCGAGCTTGGCTCGGAGCGCGAGCGCGGATTCTCGCAACGCATAGTTGGTGCGATGCGACGGCGAAAGAGACGGATCGGTGTACCCGCCCGGCCACGGCTCGATGCAGGTGTCGATGTACAACGCACCTTTTTCGTGCGCGAGCTCGATGAGCGCGAGGCTCGAGACGTCGACCGAGAGGTTCACGAGAAAATCGCCGCGAGACAGCAAAGGCTCGAGCACCTGGCGGTAGTTCTCGCGCGTGAGCGGCTTGATCATGAACTTGATGCCGTACTCTTTCGCCTCGCTGAGGCCGGCTTCATCCGCGGTCACGATCGTGATCCGGTCGGGCGCGATGCCGATGTGACGCAAGATGAGCGGCATAACCCCTTGGCCGATGCTGCCAAAACCGATCATGACGACCCGACCCGGAAAATCGACGTGCATAGGATGCTGAGGCATGATCGTGCGCGCTCGCTTGGATGAGAAAAGGGCGGAAAGTGTACAAGGCGCCCGCCCGGGCGGTCGACACTGTAGGTGGGATTTCAATCCGACAA
>JAAYXG010000604.1 GCA_012516015.1 Lysobacteraceae bacterium
CGCGACGACTCGCGCGAGCGGCTGCGGCCGCCCTATGTGATAGCCCTGCACGAAATCGACGCCCATCTTCTTCGCGGCCTCGAGTGAGCCGCCGTCTTCGACCTGTTCCGCGACGACTTGGAAGTTGAGCGTGCGGGCGAGCTTGATCATCGCGGCAACCATCGCTTGATTGACCGAGTCCGCGTCGAGATTGCGGATGAAGCTGCCGTCGATCTTCAGGTAATCGAGCGACAGATTCTTCAGATTGCCGAAGGACGAGAGTCCGCGGCCGAAATCATCGAGCGCGAACTCGCAGCCCATACCGTGCAGCACGCCGATGAAGCGCTCCGCGTGCTCGATATTCGTGATCACCGAGTTCTCCGTCACTTCGAAGCAGAGCTGATCCGGCGCCACGCCGGTGCGATCGAGAATGTCGACGACGAACTCCAAGAACTGTGGATCGCCGAGCGTCTGGCCCGACAAGTTGATCGCCAGGCTTCGCTCGGGCGGTAAGCGAATGCCGCCGCGTCCGAGCGCGGTCACTGCCGTTTGCACGACCCAGCGGTCGACGTCCGACATCAACCGGTAGCGCTCAGCCGCGCGCAGAAACTCGAGCGGCGAAATCCCGCCCGGAACGGATTCATCCTGCAAACGCAGCAGCACTTCGAGCGCAGGGCCGCTCGAGGCGCCGGCCGTCGCAATGATCGGCTGCGCCATCAACTCGAAACGATTCTCCTTGAGCGCCGTCTGCAGCCGTTGCAGCCACTGGATCTCGCCGCGATGGCGCGCAACGGACTCGTCGCGAGCCGAGTAGACATGCACGTGATTGCCGCGCTTCTTGGCGACATAGCATGCCGAATCGGCCGCACTCATGATTTCCTCGGGGGCGCCGCTTTCACGGGAGATCTCGACGAGCCCGACGCTGACGCCGATGTTGAAGATCTTGTCCTTCCACACGAATCGATAGTCGTTGACCTTGCGTACGACATCGTCGGCGATCTGGCGAGCCTTCTCGAGCGGACAACCGACGAGCAGCATGCCGAACTCATCCCCGCCGAGTCGTCCGACGGTATCGGAGTCGCGCACGGTCTCTTTGATGAGCGCGGCGACTTCGCGCAGCATGTTGTCGCCCGCCATGTGGCCGCAGCTATCGTTGACGACCTTGAAGCGATCCAAGTCGAGGTAGCAGAGCACGTGCCGCGCGGTATTCGCATGGGCCACCTCGAGCGCTTCCTCGAGACGCCGCTCGAACTCCCGGCGATTGACGAGCCCGGTGAGCGCATCATGGCTCGCCTGGTATGACATTTGGCGCGTCAGCCCGCGCAACTCGCTCACGTCGCGCACGACGATCACCGTGCCCATCAGATCTCCCTTCTGGCCCTTGAGCGGGGTCACCGTGAGCTCGACCGAGCGCTCGTCGCCTCCGTCGCGAGAAATCATCAGACCGCGTCGACCGACCGTGACGCGCGATTGCGTCGCCAGGCAATGCCGGACAGGGTCGCCGAGTGAGCGCCGATCGCTCTCGTCGACGAGACTGATGATGTCCGTGATGGTCTGGCCGATGGCTTCGATCGCGGACACGCCCATGAGCTGCTCCGCGGCATGATTCAAGTAGTCGATCCGACCGCTCACGTCCGTCGTGATGATGCCCTCGCCCAGGGAATCGAGCGTTTCCCACGCGGTCGAACGACTTCGACCGACCGGCGCGGCAGGCAGCGCCGGGCCCATTTCGAGGAGCGTCAAAAGCAGCGCGGGGCCGCCCTGATAGTCGATCCGTACGGCGGACAGCTCCATGCGCGGGAGCTGCTCGGACCCCGGGTGCAA
>JAAYXG010000605.1 GCA_012516015.1 Lysobacteraceae bacterium
ACAAGTAGCCGCCGGGCGCGAGCATTTGAGAAAATCGCTCCACCAAACGCTCACGCGTCGGCTGATCGAAATAGATCATGACGTTGCGGCAGAAGATGACGTCGAACGGCCCGCGCATGGGCCACTCCTGCATCAGATTGAGCGGACGAAACGTTACGAGTCGAGCGATCTCCGAGCGTACTCGCACGTTGCCCGCCTCCGCGCCGGTACCGCGGCGAAAGAACCGCCGCAACCGCTGCTCCGGGATCGTGGAGACACGCTCGAGCGGATAGACGCCGCGCTGCGCCTCTGCAATGACGTTGCTGTCGATATCCGTCGCGAGGATCTTGAGGTCCCACTTGGGCGTAAGCGGCATCACCTCCGCCGCCGTCATCGCGATACAGTACGCCTCCTCGCCCGTCGAGCATCCGGCCGACCAGATGCGCAGGCGGCGGCTGAGCGCGTTGCGCTTCAGCGCCTCCGGAAGCATATAGCTCGCGAGCGCCTCGAAATGATGGTTCTCGCGAAAGAACGAGGTGACGTTCGTCGTGAGCGCGTTGATGAGCCCGACCAACTCCTCCGGCCCGGCTTCGCGCACGTAGTTGCAATAGGCTTCGTACGAGTCCAAGCCGAGCTCGCGCATACGGCGCGCGACGCGACCCTGCACGAGCTGGCGCTTGTTGGGCCCGAGCTTGATGCCGGCGTTTTCGCCGACGACATGCCGGATGAAATCGAACTCGGCATCGCGCAGCACGGGATACGTGCCTGCCTCGAAGGTCGTCGATGAGGTTTTCGGGACCGGGCGCATGTGCAAAGAAGCAGCTCGCGGTTCGCGGCTGGGCAAGGCGCTGGCTGGACGACCGAGCGGGCTCGTTCGCTCTCTTCCTAACCGCAAGTCACCAACCGCTAACCGCTTCAGAGCGTCAGGCAGTGGCTGCGACAGGGAGAGGCGCGACACCCGCCACATCCCCGCCGATCAATTTATCGATATCGAGCAGCATCACCATGCGTCCCGACACCGCAGCCAACCCTTCGATGAACTCCGTGCTCACCTGCCCGCCCAACTCGGGAGCGGGTTTCACGTCCGCGTTCGGCACGTCCATTACGTCGGACACACCGTCCACGACGAGACCGATATCGCGGCGCCCCATCGGCGATTCGACCGACAGCACGATGATCACGGTGAGCGGTGTGTACTCCGCACGCTCGAGATTGAAGCGCATGCGAAGGTCGACGATCGGCACGATCGAGCCACGCAGATTCAGCACGCCGAGCACGTGCGGCGGCGATTGCGGAATTCGCGTTACGGGCGACCAGCCGCGAATCTCCTGTACGCGCAGGATATCGACGCCGTAGGTTTCCTCACCGAGCGTGAAGGTGAGCACCTGATTCGATCCCGCTGCAGCAAGATCTTGCGCGGCATTGGAGATAGTCATTGCTAGATCCCTGACTGTTGACTGTAAGCTGTAGACCGTAGGCTCTAGTTCGAGGCACGCGCTTGACGCTCACGCCCGCTGCCCGCCGCTCACTAGAATTCCTGCCACACACTGTCGTCGCCGCTTGCTCGCGCGAGCGGCACGGGTGCGCTCTTCGGCGCGGCGGCCGCAACGGCACGATGGGCCGGCATCGAGGACGCTGCGGGCTTGCGCTCGCTCGCGCGCGCGTCGGCGCGCTCCGCAGCGGTTCTTCGTGACTCGACTTCGCTGACGATCGCGCGCCCGTCGGCCGTGCGGAAGTAACCGATCTGCGTGACGAGCGTCGTCGACTGTTGCTCCATCGCCTTGCTCGCGGCGGAGGCTTCCTCGACGAGCGCCGCGTTCTGCTGCGTCACGTTGTCCATCTGAGTGACTGCGTTGTTGACCTGTTCGATGCCGGCCGATTGCTCCTCGCTCGCAGCCGCGATTTCCGCGACGATATCCGTCACCTTCTTCACGCTCTCCATGATTTCCGCGAGGGTCTTGCCCGATTCATCGACGAGCTCGGAGCCAACCTTGACCTTGTCCACGGAATCGTTGATGAGCTCCTTGATCTCCTTCGCCGCGCTCGCGCTTCGCTGCGCGAGGTTGCGCACCTCGGTCGCCACCACCGCTAAGCCGCGGCCCTGCTCTCCGGCGCGCGCGGCCTCGACGGCGGCGTTGAGCGCGAGCAGGTTCGTCTGGAACGCGATTTCGTCGATCACGCTGATGATGTCCGCGATCTTGCGGCTTGCCGCGTTGATCTCGCCCATGGCGCTGATCGCACGATGCACGACGGC
>JAAYXG010000068.1 GCA_012516015.1 Lysobacteraceae bacterium
CCCGACGGCCGTGGCGACGCTCTGCGCCCTGCTCTTGTTTGCGGCCCCCATCGCCTCGCCCTACCACGCCGGCTGGTGGAGCTATCTCGAGAATCACGCCCTCACGCTGTTCGCGATCTTCGTGACCGGCTTCTTCGGCAGCGCGAACATGCGCAAGTCGCAGGCCGAGGCGCTCGCGCTCGCCGAAGCCGTGCAGTCGCGCAAGGAGACCACCGAGTTGCGCGCGGCACTCGAACGCGCCGAGGCGGCGGAAGCCGAGAATCGGCGCATGCTCGAACGCATGCGAATGGCGAACGAGTCCGCCGGCATCTCCGTGTACGAGTGGAACGTCCGTGAGGACTCGGTTCGAGTCGATGAGGGCAGCCCCTTCATCAAGCGGCTCGGCAACGGCACCAATGTCTTCAAAGGCTCGGAGTACGCCGATCGATTCGTGCACCCCGAGGACCGCGACGAGTGGCGCCGCATCTTCCGCGAGGCGCTTGCAGCGACACCGGGAGACGATGTGTTCTCGCATCGCTACCGAGCGCTTCTGCCGGACGCATCCACCGCGCACATCCAATTCCACGGCCGCGTGCTGCGCAATGCAGCGGGCGAGCCGACCAGCGTTCTCGCAGTCGACTGGGAAGTCACGCGCGAAGAACAGACGAAGCTCGAGATCGCGCGGCAAGCGCAGCAGCTCCACGAAGCGCAGGAGCGTTTCGAGCGCGCGGTGTGCGGCACACAAGATGCCTTGTTCGAGTTCAATCTGCAGACCGGCGAAATGTGGCATTCGCCGCGCTTCATGGAAATGCTCGGCTACGACGACCATGCCGCGCCTCCGGCAAGCGGGCTCGAAAGCCTCGTGCACCCGGACGATCAAGCGAGCCTCGCGAAGGCCATGATCGAGCATCTGCAGAAGGGCACGCCGTACGACATCGAATATCGATTGCGCAAACGCGACGGCGACTGGTTGTGGGTGCGCGCACGCGCGGCGGCGAACGGCGGCGAAGACGGCAAGCCGTTGTGGCTCGCGGGCTCGATTCACGACATCACGGCCGAGCGCGCGGCACGCGAGGCGTTGCTCCGTGCGACCCAGGAAGCCGAAGATGCGAGCCGCGCGAAGAGCACATTCCTCGCGACGATGAGTCACGAGATCCGCACGCCCATGAACGGCATCATCGGCATGACGGGACTGCTGCTCGATACGTCGCTCGACCGCGTCCAGCGCGACTATGCCGAGACGATCCGCGCGAGCGCCGACTCGCTCCTCACGATCCTGAACGACATCCTCGATTTCTCGAAGATCGAGGCCGGCAAGCTCGACATCGAGACGCTCGAGCTCGATATCCGTGCGAACGTCGACGACGTCGCTTCGATCATGGCGTTCCAGGCAGCCGAGAAGGGCTTGGAGCTCATCGTGAACGTGCGCCCCGAAGTGCCCGAGCGCGTGATGGGCGACCCGCAACGGATCCGCCAGTGCTTGCTCAACCTGGTCGGCAATGCGATCAAGTTCACGCAGAGCGGCGAAGTCGTGATCGAAGTGTGCGGGCTCGGCTGTCAAAGCGGCCGAACGCTCGTGCACTTCGAGGTGCGCGACACGGGCATCGGCATTCCGAAGGACACGCTCGAGCGGCTCTTCCAGCCCTTTACCCAAGCGGACTCATCGACGACGCGTCGTTTCGGCGGCACGGGCCTCGGTCTTTCGA
>JAAYXG010000606.1 GCA_012516015.1 Lysobacteraceae bacterium
CACTGGCAGATCACGTCCGCATCTACGAGGCGATCAAGGCGCACGATGCCGATGCGGCCGGCGCGGCGGCGCTGTTGCACGTCGAGAACGAACGCGCCAACCTTCAGGCACTCACGTCGCCTGGCGCAAAGCCCGCCACGGCTGCGAAATAGGTGGCTCCGGTTCGCCTGTCGGCGAAGCGCTCCGCCCGGACTACTTGAACTCACGGAGGGCTACGAGGGTGCATCGCGGTAGTTGTTTGTGTGGTGCGGTGAAGTACGAGATTCACGGCGACTTCGGTGCCGGCTACTTTTGCCATTGTTCGCGCTGCCGCAAGGCAAGCGGGTCGGCTTTCGCTTCGAGCGCGCTCGTTGCGACCAAAGACTTCGTCGTCGTGCAGGGCGACGACGCGCTGAAAAGCTTCAGCGTCAACGGCATGCATCGTGTCTTCTGCTCGCACTGCGGATCGCCGATCATCAGTCGTCGGGATGCCATGCCGGATGCCGTGCGGGTTCGTCTCGGTACGCTCGACAGCCCGCTGGAAAGCGGACCGCTCGGGCACATCTACACGGGCTCGAAGGCGAATTGGTTCGAGATACACGACGAGCTCCCGCAGTATTTCGAGCTGCCGCCGGGTGAATAACGTCATCTCGCGGCGGATTCCCCATGAAGAAACTTTGGCCGCTACTGCTTGCGCTCGTCGCAGGCGCACTCTGGTACGTCGAACGGCCCGCGGGCGTCACGCCGGTTGGAATCGAGCGGCGAGCACCGGTCGAACGTGCGACCGAGAACGACATCGAGGCGCTGTTCGAACAGCGTCGAAGCGACGTTCAAGTTCGAGGCGTCGGTACGGTGTCGACAACGCTGAGCGACGACGATGAAGGCAGCCGCCACCAGCGCTTCATCCTCGAGTTGGCGTCGGGGCACACGCTTCTGATCGCGCACAACATCGATCTCGCGCCGCGAATCGATTCGCTGAGGAAAGGGGATCGAGTGGAGTTCTACGGCGAGTACGAATGGAACGAGAAGGGTGGTGTCATTCACTGGACTCACCACGACCCTCAGGGTCGGCACGTGGGAGGCTGGTTGAAGCACCAAGGTAGGGTCTATCAGTAGCAACAGCGCGCGCTGCCTGCTTCCGGCTGTCGACTGAGAGCAGCGCAGCGGGGTCCGCGCTCGAGCTCGTCCCACGAGATACGAGGAACCGAATTCATGCGCAGATTCCACGTCGCTCTCAGCGTTGTCGACGTCGACGCTTCGGTTCGCGACTATTCCGCGCGCCTGGGGTGTGAGCCCACGCTCGTCGTCGCCGACGAGTATGCGCTATGGCGCACCGAGTCGCTGAATTTCTCCATCCGCAAAGTCGCCGATGCGCAAGCAGGTATGCTCCGTCACCTCGGATGGGAGGACGAGTCCGCTGACGCGTTTACATCGAGTATCGACGTCAACGGTATCGTTTGGGAGCGATTTACCGAAGCTCAGCAGCTCGACGAGATCAGATCGCTGTGGCCGCACGCGAGCGCGCGATCCACAGCTCGTTGAAGAGGTTTACCGCACGATGATTGCGAAGCTCATCGAGCTGGAGCTTCGCGAGCATTCGTCGAACGAGGCGCTCACGCCGCCGCGCGCGCGGACGTAAGCTCCTCGATCGTCGCGTGTGCGAGTGCAAGCGCGCGTTCGCGCGATTGCTCACCCATGGCCAGTCCCTCAGCATGCACGAACGTGATGTCGTCGAGCCCAATGAACGACAAGAACTGCTTCAGGTAGGGTGTTTGCGTGTCCGCACCGTCGGGGTAGACGCCGCCGCGCGCCAAGAAGGCATAGGTCTTCTTACCCTTGATCAGTCCTTCGGGACCCGCCTCCGTGTAACGGAACGTCACGCCCTTACGTGCGATATGGTCGAAGTACGTGCGTACGGTGGAAGGCACGCTGAAGTTGTACATCGGCACCGCGAAGACGATGGTGTCAGCGTTCTTCAGCTCTTCGATCAGCGCGTCGGATTCGTTCGCGACGATCTGTTGCTCCGGCGTACGGTCCTCTGGAGCCGTGTTGAGCGCTTGAAAACGCTGTGTGGTGAGATGCGGCAGCGGATTCGCGTTGAGGTCGCGCACGATCACGCGTCCATTCGGATGAGCGGTTCGCCAACGCGCGACGAAGCGATCGGCAAGCTGCGTTGATTGGCTCTGCTCGCCGAACAAACCTGCCTGTACTTTAAGTAGCGTTGCCATAGACACCTCTTGAGTTGCTTTGGTGCCTATATTCCATTGGTTCGATCGATGATAAAGTTCAAAACATCGCGCTAATCCATCTAATGACTCGATATATGGCCGCACGGCGCTCACCGACGACTGCTTCTGCTCCGCGCATCACCCTCGAACAATGGCGATGCCTGGTCGCTGTCGTGGACGAGGGCGGCTACGCGCAGGCCGCCGAGGCCTTGAACAAGAGCCAATCGTCGGTGACGTATGCGGTGCAGAAATTGCAATCCATGCTCAAGGTGCGGGCATTCGAGATACAGGGCCGCAAGGCAGCGCTGACGCCGACCGGTCAGATGTTGTATCGGCGCGCGCGCAGCCTGCTGGACGACGCGAGTGCCGTCGAGCGTGCGGCGAGAAAAATCTCCGCAGGCTGGGAGGCTGAGATTGCGCTCGCGGTGGAGATCCTGTTCCCGATGTGGCTCTTGCTCGATTGTTTGAATCGCTTTGGAAAGGAGAGTCCGCACACACGGATCGAAGTGTTCGAGACGGTCATCGAGGGCACGAGCGAGGCGATCGGGAGCGGCGCAGTCGATCTCGCCCTTTCGCCGAGGATTCCACCTGGAATGACGGGCGAACGTCTGATGCCCGTGACGTTCATTGCGGTTGCGCACCCGAGTCACCCGCTCCACAAGCTCGGACGCGAAGTCACGATGCGCGACCTGCGCAACCACCGGCACGTCGTCGTGCGGGATTCTGCATTCAAGCGAGACAAGCAGGCGGCGATCGAAGCGAACCAACGCTGGACCGTCAGCAATATGGCGACCTCGATCGGCGCGGTGAGCCGAGGTTACGGGTTCGCTTGGTTTCCGGAAGACAAGATCCGCAGCGAGCTGAAGGAAGGCTTATTGAAGCCGTTGCCGGTGCGCGGCGGCAGCGAGCGTGTCGCCGAGATCTATCTGATTTTTCCCGATCGCGACGCAGCCGGACCGGGCACGCTCAGGTTGGCGGAAATTATCCGCGAGGCCGTGAGGAAGTGTGGCGAGTGACGGATGACAGCGACGCGTGACGAGCAAATCCCCACGCGACATTTCCAGGCAGGATGTTTGAGCACACGACCGTGCTCTTGCTCCGTCACTCGTTACCGGTCACCCCTCGCATGAGATCTACGCGTCTGCGAAAATGCTCGACCCGCAAGCTGAAACAGGAGTGGCGAGATGAAAATCGGCATGATCGGACTCGGGCGCATGGGCGCGAATATGTCCCGCAGGCTGATGCGTGCCGGACACGAGTGTGTCACGTTCGATGCGAACAAGTCGTCGGTCGACGCGCTTGCCGCTGAAGGTGCGCAGCCGGCGTATACGATCGCGGAGCTCGTCGCCGCATTGCCTACGCCGCGCGCCGTTTGGCTGATGGTGCCTGCCGCAGTCGTCGAATCCGTACTCGAAACCTTGAGTACGCTCTTGACGGCAGACGACGTCGTCATCGACGGAGGCAACTCCGATTATCGTCTTGCGATCGGACGCGCTCGCGCGTTCGCAAAACGCGGCATTCACTTCTTGGATGTCGGCACGAGCGGCGGAGTGTGGGGCCTCGAGGGCGGTTATTGCCTGATGATCGGCGGGAATCGTCGGGCAGCGGATCGCCTGCAACCGATTTTCGAAACGCTCGCGCCGGCACCGATCGAGGCTGCACGGGCTCACGATTCGAGTTTGACGAAGGGATATCTTTATTGCGGCGAAGCCGGCGCCGGTCACTTCGTCAAGATGG
>JAAYXG010000607.1 GCA_012516015.1 Lysobacteraceae bacterium
TCCGGCATGACCAGCGGATCGAGTGCGGCGAACGAGCGCGAGCTCGAGCTATTGCGCCTCGTCGTCGCGCGCGATCGCGCGGCTTTCAAGGAGCTCTATCTCATCTATCACCGCCGCTTGGCGCGTTTTCTCATGCGCATGACCTCACATCACGAGCTCATCGAAGAGGTCATCAACGACACGATGTGGACCGTGTGGCAGAAGGCGAGCGATTTTCGGGGCGCATCGCGTCTGTCGACCTGGATCGTCGGCATCGCGTATCGCCGTGCGCTCAAGGCTCTGCGCCAGTCCAGCCAGCACGGTCACGCGCGCGCCGAAGCGCAACTCACCGCGATCGACGCGCACTCGGTCGACGAGGAACGCGAGTGGATCGAACGGGCGCTCGCGGAGCTCCCGTTCGAGCAGCGCAGCGTCCTCGAGCTTTCCTATTTATTGGGTCATTCGTGCGAGGAGGTCGCCGAAATCATGAAATGCCCGGTGAACACCGTAAAGACGCGAATGTTCCATGCGCGCGAGAAACTGCGCCGCTCGCTCCCCCGTCTCGCCGGAGCCAAAGAATGATCGGCATCACGCACGAAGAGCACGACGCACACCGCCGCTGCTGGGATCTGCTGCCGTGGGTAGCGAACGAGCGCATCGCCGCGACTGATCTCGCGCGCATCGAGCCGCACCTGCGCGAATGCGCGGCATGCCAAGAAGAGCTCGCGACGCAGCGTCGTCTCCGCGAGATGATGCGCGGCGAAGCACCCATCGTGCTCGCGCCTCAAGCGTCGTTCCAGAAGCTTCTCCGACGGATCGACGCGCAGGAGGACGATGAGCCTCTCGACGCGCCTCCCGCCAACGCACGCCCCTCCCCGTCGCCGCCACGTGCGCGACGAGCGCCGCGTTGGCTCGCGGTTGCCGCAAGCGTGCAAGCGCTCATCATCGGATTGCTGCTCGTGGGCGGATGGTTCCAGTCGCAGGCGCTGCTCACCGCACCGCGCTTCACGACGCTTTCGACAGCGACAGCGGCACCGCAAGGCCCGGTCATTCGCGTCGTGTTCCGCGACGAGGTCACGGTCGGCGAGCTCAATGCAATCGTTCGCTCGCTCGACGCATACGTCGTTGCGGGTCCGAACAGCGCAGGCGTGTACACGCTGCAGCTCGCAGGCGAGCACCGCTCGAGCGAGGACGTCGAGCAACTTGCCGCGAAGCTGCGCCTCGACAACCGTGTTCTATTCTCCGAGCCGGCCATTGCAGAGTCAGCACCTCGATGATACGCCTTCAGTTCGTTCTGCTTATTTGCGCCGTGCTTGCCGCGTGTACGACGGCATCCACGAAACACGAACCCTTGCGGTGGTCCGATGGAATCGATGACGAACGGCTCATCGTCGTCACGATCCGTAATGAGGCGCCGATGCTCGTGCCGCGCGCGGGCTCGACCGCTCGCAGCTATCGCGGCCCCGTGCGCTACTCGGTATCGCCGACCGCACTGACGCAGTCGCGCTCGATAGCGACCACGTACAAGCTGCGCGAAATCACGGGCTGGCCCATCGGAATGTTGGGCGTTCATTGCCTCGTGTATGAGCTGGCAGACGGTGCCGATCGCGAGGCAACGCTGCAACGCCTGCAGCGCGACCAGCGGGTCGAGTCCGCCCAACCGCTGCACTCGTTCCAAACGCTGATGAAGCCCTCGAGCGAGCCCTACCGCCCGCTACAGCGCAATCTCGATCTGCTGAACGTCAGCGAAGCGCACCGCTGGTCGCGCGGCGAGGGCGTGCGGATCGGCATCGTCGATACCGGCGTCGATATCAGCCATCCGGACCTGGACGGGCGTATCGCGGACCATCGCGATTTCGTGAGTGCCTCGGAGCGAGGCATGGTCGCGGAGAAGCACGGCACGGCCGTGGCGGGACTCATCGGCGCTAGCGACCGCAATGCGCTCGGCATCGTCGGCATCGCGCCTGCGGCACGTCTATATGCGCTGCGCGCCTGTTGGTCGGAACCGGACCGCGACGACGCCAGATGCAATACGCTGACGCTTGCCAAAGCATTGGTGGCCGCGATCGAGGCGAAAACCGACATCGTGAACTTGAGCTTGGGCGGACCGGCCGATCCTCTGCTCACGCGGATCGTGCAGCGAGGCATCGACCGAGGGATCGTCTTCGTCGGCGCTGCTCCTGCGAACGCAAGCGATCGCTTTCCCACGTCCATTTCCGATGTCATCGTCGTGGCGGGGTTGAAAGAACAGCGGGCCGCGGACGCGATGCTGTTCGCTCCGAGCGAGGACGTGCTCACGCTCGCACCGAACGGCACTTACGACTTCCTCTCCGGCAGCTCGTTGGCTGCAGCGAGCGTGAGCGGCGGCATCGCGCTCTTGCTTGCTCGCGAGCCGCGGCTCTCCGTCGAACGCATCAAAGCCCTTCTCGCACCGACGATGCAGCACGAAATCGAAGCGCCGCCGACGATGGACCTGTGCCTTGCCGTCACGAGCGTCGTCCGCGGCGGCTCGTGCGGACGGTGACAGTGATAGGCAACACGTGACGAGAACGAAGCCCGCGGCTCAACGCCGACTGCCGCGACGAGCTACTAGATCTCCGCCGCTGCGCGCGTCGCAATTTCGGCGGAACTCGACGATACTTGCGCGCCATCTCGCCGGTCACTCGTCACCCATTACATGAAAGTTCGCGCCGCCATCGCCCACGCCCCGAACGAACCGCTCACGATCGATCTCGTCGACCTCGACGGCCCCCGCGAAGGAGAGGTGTTGATTCAGGTCAAAGCGACCGGGTTGTGCCACTCCGACTTGCACGTCTTGAGCGGCA
>JAAYXG010000608.1 GCA_012516015.1 Lysobacteraceae bacterium
GACGACGGCGACGGGCGGTTGCGCGAGGATGCTCACCGGCGGAACGACGATCTCGACTTTGTCCGGGCCGAGCGCATGCACGGCGAGCAACGCTTCGTTCTCCCACGAAAGCAACACATCGCCGATGCCTCTTTGTACGAACGTGTTCGTCGAGCCGCGCGCGCCGCTGTCGAGCACGGGCGCGTGTGCGTAGATTGCGGCGACGAACTTCTCCGCCGCCTCTTGCGCCGCCTGGACTTCGTCCGCCGCCGCAGGATCGTCAAGCTTCGACCAATCTCCGCCGAGCTGGCGATGCAGCTCCGCTCCCCACGCGGCGAGATAGTTCCAGCGAGCGCCGCCCGATGTCTTCGGATTCGGCGTGACGACCTCGATGCCGGGTCTCACGAGATCGGGCCAATCGCGAATGTTCTTCGGATTGCCGGTGCGCACGAGGAATACGATCGTCGAGGTGTATGGCGAGCTCGCGTGCGGGAAGCGCGTCTGCCAATTCGCGCCGAGTCGCTTTCCCTTACGCTGAATCGAGTCGATATCGTAGGCGAGCGCGAGCGTGACGACGTCCGCTTCGAGGCCGTCGATCACTGCGCGCGCCTGGCTTCCGGAGCCGCCGTGCGATTGCTTGATCGTGAGCGTCTGTCCGGCGTTCCGACGCCACTCGGCCGCGAACCGTTCGTTCACGTCCCGATACAACTCGCGCGTCGGGTCGTAGCTGACGTTGAGTATCGAGACCGAATTCTGCGAGTCGTCCCCGGAGCCGCAGCCCGTGAGCGCGGCGAGGAGGATCAACGACAGAAGCGGGAACGACTTAGCGATGGATCGCAGCACGCTCACCCACCGCCACCGTTTCGCGAACAGACTCGACGCGAGCCGACGGCTCGGTCTCTTTCGACGATCTATAAACCAACATGAACGAATGCGCCGCCGGCGCTTGAAACAAGACGCTGAACTCGCGCACTTGCTGAATGCTCGAGACGCCGAGAATCAGCATCTGGTCCGGCATCTCGCTCAGACGTCGTTGCACCTCCTCGGCGGCACTTCCGAAGTGCAGCTCGGTGCGCATCTCGAGGCCGTGCACGGCTTGCGCCTCCGTGCGCGCATCGAGGAGCGTGCGCACGCCGATGGGTCGCTGCAGGTCATCGCCCGCGCCGGGCAGAATGCCCAGATAGACGGCTTCGGCAGGTACGTGCCGAAGCAAGCTCGCCGCCACGGCCAAAGTCGACCGTCGCGCGTGATCGTCAGCCCAATGAATCAACACCCGCTGCGGCGCCGGGCTTTGCGCCGGCAACACGAGCATCTCCTGAGCGCCATTGCGCAGCAGCCACTCGATTTGCCGCCCGACGTTCGTCTGCGCCGAGATCACCGCGACGCCGGAGATCGGATCCTTTGCGGCTGTATACGCCTCTGCATGCGCGAGTCCTTCCTCCACCCGAACGGCGATACGCGTCTTCATGCGGCTCGCGAGCTCGGTCAAGAACGGATGACGCGCGAGCCGCTGGGCCGCATCGGTCGACGCTGCGCATGCCGTATAGCTCGACAACGGCGTCGGCAGCACATGGATGCGGCGAATGCCGATCGCAACCGATTGCTGCAGCGTCAGCGGGAAGGCGCGCTGCTCGTACTGCGTGCGAGTGACATCCAGCGTCGCACTCGAGGGCCGATTGTCGGAGCTCGTGGAAACGAGCTGCGCATCGACGGCCCCGTTCGTGAGACGCACGCGCAGCCGCTCGAGCGCGCCCGTGAACATGATCTCTTCGACGACACCTTTCGCGATGAAGTTCGTGCGCAGCGCGTCGCGCGTCGGCGCGAGCTCGACTTCCTCCGGACGAACGACGGCGACGACTTCGTGCTCACGCGCATCGTCCACCTTCTCCGAAGGGTGCGCACGCACCGGCATCGCGCCGAAGCGGATGCCTTGAACCGTTTGTCTAGCGAGCAGCAAGTTCGCCGCGCCGAGGAACGTCGCGACGAATCGAGTCGCGGGGCGCGCATACAATTCGTCGGGTCTTCCCGTCTCGAGCAGGCGGCCGAGATTCATGACGCCGATGCGATCCGCGAGCGCAAACGCTTCCTCTTGATCGTGCGTGACCAGAACCGTCGTGATCTTGAGCTCGCGCTGCACTTGACGAATCGTGCGGCGCAGCTCTTCGCGGATCTTCGCATCGAGCGCGCCGAACGGCTCGTCGAGCAGCAGCACTTGCGGCTTGTGCGCGAGCGCTCGTGCAACCGCCACGCGCTGCTGCTGTCCGCCGGAGAGCTGGGTCGGCAAGCGGTCGTCCATGCCTTCGAGCGCGACGAGGCGCAGCAGCTCTTTGCGCCGTTTGACGCGCTCGGCGGCCTTCATTCGACGCACCCGCAGCGCGAACTCGATGTTCTCGCCGACGCTCATGTGTTTGAAGAGGGCGTAGTTCTGAAACACGAGCCCGACGCCGCGATGGCGCGCGGACACGTGAGTGACGTCGCGCCCGTGCAGAGTGATGCGCCCGTGATCGACGCCGCTCAGACCCGCGATCGAACGCAGCAGCGTCGACTTGCCGCTGCCGCTCGGCCCGAGCAGCACGAAGAACTCGCCTTCCGCCACTTCGAGCGAAACGTCGTTGACGACGGGCGCGCCTTGATACCGTTTGGTGACTTGGTCGAGCGTGATAGACATAGAGGCCGGACTTTAGCGAGCGCGCGGTATGAACGTCAGTCGTTAGGCGGTAACAAATCGGTTATAAGCGGGCGAGCGCGCCCGCGGGCAATAACTTCATACCCGGCGAATCCGCTATGGTGCTGGTTTCCCGCAGCCCATGGAAATAACCTGCCGTTCTGACCTCATCACATCAATAACACCACCGCCATGACGCTGCCTCCTTACGAAACATTGGGCACTTTCTATCTCGGGCGCCCGATCGATCCCGCGACCGGGGCGGATCGAACCGAACCGTTGCTTTATGACGCCCGCGATCTGACGACGCATGCGGTCTGCGTCGGGATGACGGGTAGCGGCAAGACGGGGCTGTGCTTGTCGCTGCTCGAAGAGGCCGCGATCGACGGCATTCCCGCGATCGCGATCGACCCGAAGGGCGATCTCGGCAATCTGCTGCTCGCCTTTCCCGACCTCGACGCCAAGAGCTTCGCGCCTTGGATCGATCGCGGAGAAGCCGCACGGAAGGGGCTGTCGATCGATGAGCTCGCAGCCAAGACTGCGGAGACGTGGCGCGACGGCCTTGCGCAGTGGGATCAGGATCCCGAGCGGATCAGACGCTTTCGCGACGCCGCCGAAGTGCTCATCTATACGCCCGGGAGCGAGAGCGGCCGACCGCTTTCCGTACTGCGCTCCTTTCAGGCACCGAGCCCAGAAACGTTCGCCGATGCCACCGCATTGCGCGAGCGCATCAGCGCGAGCGTCAGCGGGCTGCTCGGCTTGATCGGCATTCAAGCCGACCCCGTACGAAGCCGCGAGCACATTCTGCTATCGAGTCTCTTTGCGCATGCCTGGTCGGCGCAGTCCGACCTCGATCTACCCGCGATCATCCAAGGCGTGCAGAAACCGCCGTTCGACAAGGTGGGGCTCTTCGATCTGGAGACGTTCTACCCTGCGAAGGAACGCGTGCAGCTTGCGATGGCGCTCAACAATCTGCTCGCCGCACCGGGCTTCTCCGCGTGGATGCATGGCACGCCTCTCGACGTGCAGCGCTTGCTCCATGACGAACACGGCAAGCCGCGAATCTCGATCATCTCGATCGCTCACCTCAACGATGCCGAGCGCATGTTCGTCGTCACGCTCGTGCTGAGCGAGATCGTCGCGTGGATGCGCCGACAATCCGGCACGTCGAGCTTGCGGGCGATCGTGTACATGGACGAGATCTTCGGCTACTTCCCGCCCTCCGCGATGCCGCCGGCCAAGCTGCCGCTCTTGACGCTGATGAAGCAGGCGCGGGCATTCGGCGTCGGCGTCGTGCTCGCGACGCAGAATCCGGTCGACCTCGATTACAAGGGCCTCGCGAACGCGGGCACATGGCTCATCGGACGACTGCAAACCGAGCGCGACAAGCTGCGCTTGATGGAAGGTCTGATCGGTGCCGGCGACGACACGCTAGATCGAAGCGCGTTGGAACGACTGCTCTCGAATCTCGGCAATCGCGTGTTCCTGATGCGAAACGTGCACGAAGATGAGCCGGTGTTGTTTCGGACGAGGTGGGCGCTGTCTTATCTGCGCGGTCCGCTCACCTTACAGGAGATTGCGCAGCTCACACCGAAGCAAGCCGCCGCGCCCTCGCCTGCGCCGGAATCATCTCCGCCGCAGACGACAGCAGCCGCGCACGGCGCGAAGCCGATCGTCCCCGCCGACGTGCCGGAGTATTTCATGCGGGCGACCGCAAGCGAAATCGAGTATGCCGCCCAGGTGCTAGGCATCGTTCGCGTGCACTTCGTCGACAACAAGCTCGGCATCGATCGATGGGAATCGCGAACGTATGTCGTGCCGCCGACGGAAGCGGGCAAACTC
>JAAYXG010000069.1 GCA_012516015.1 Lysobacteraceae bacterium
CGCGGTCCGTGACCATCTCGAGCGTGAGCTCGTCGTGATTGCGCAGGAAGATCGCCCATTGGCAGTTCTCCGGGATATCCGGCGTCTGCCGCATGATTTCCGTGATCGGATAGCGATCTTCGAGCGCGACCGCCATGAAGATGCGCGGCATCAGCGGGAAGTGATAAGCCATGTGGCACTCGTCGCCGTCGCCGAAGTACTCGCGCACGTCCTCCGGCCATTGATTGGCCTCGGCTAGGAACATGCGTCCCGTGTACTCCGCATCCATCGCAGCGCGCATGCGCTTCAGGACTTGATGCGTCTCCGGCAGGTTCTCGTTATTCGTGCCTTCCCGCACGCACAGATAAGGAATCGCATCGAGGCGCATGCCGTCGACGCCCATGTCCATCCAAAAGCGCATCACCTCGATGACCGCTTCGACGACGCGCGGATTGTTGTGATTGAGATCCGGTTGATGCGAGAAGAAGCGATGCCAGTAGTACTGCTTGGCGACCGGATCCCAGGCCCAGTTGGAGGTCTCGGTGTCGGTGAAGATGATGCGCGTTCCTGCGAACTTCTTGTCGTCGTCGCTCCAGATGTAGAACTCGCGCGCCGGCGAACCGGGCGGCGAGCGCCGCGCCTCCTGAAACCAAGGATGTTGATCCGAGGTGTGATTGATGACGAGCTCCGTGATGACTTTCAGCCCGCGTCGATGCGCTTCGGCGACGAAGTGCCGGAAATCGTCCAACGTTCCGTAGTCGGGATGGACGTTGCAGTAGTCGGCGATGTCATAGCCGTCATCGCGCATCGGCGAGGGGTAGAACGGCAGCAGCCAAATCGTATTGACGCCGAGCTCCTGAATGTAATCGAGCCGCTGCGTGAGCCCGACGAAGTCGCCGATGCCGTCGTTGTTCGCATCGAAAAATGCTTTGACGTGCATCTGGTAGATGACGGCGTCCTTGTACCAGAGCGGATCGTTCGCGAAATCGGACGCGTCGGGCGCGCTGTCCGTCGCGGTAATCGTAGCGACAGCATCGGTCGTAGCAGGTGCAACGAGGCTCTGGCCGGTGCGTGAATCTTTGATCATGGTCGGAAGCTGAAGCGGCGAACAATGTGCATCACGGGACACGATCCGAGAGTAAACGCCGGTTTGCGGCACCGAGGTTCCGCCGCCGCAGGAGCGGCATCGGGCCGCATCGACGGACTTTCCACGCGATTGTGCGTCACGCTTCTCGCGCGGGAAAGATCAGGACCTTTTCTGCTTGTGTCACCGGATGCTTGAGACTAGCCTTGAGGCAGCCTCCGAGCCAGGCGAGCCTGCGTTCGGACGGACCGGAAGCAGAACCAACGAGCGAGTTTGCACGCACGATGACCTCGCTGACCAAAGCGGTGTACGGCGCCGTCTGCCTCTTGGCCTTCAATGCGGCCAGCGCCAACGACGCGGGATTCGTTTCTGGCGACTCCCCGAAACAAGAGTACTGGGCGCGTTTCGATGACAAGGATTGGAGCGCCGCAGTCAGCGCTGCGGAGCAGCTCGTAGCTGCCGCAAGGAAGGAAGGCGCACCTCTGCCACTCGCCGAAGCGCTCGGTCTACTCGGTAGCGCCCAGCTTCGAAATGCCGACTTGGCCGGGGCGGAGGCCTCATTCGAAGAAGCGCTCGCGATCGTGGAGCGCTCGGAGGGAAGAGCGAGCGGGCACACGTTGATGCCGCTTCAAGGCCTCGGCTTTACGTTCGCCGCAGGCAATCGTCACGAGGAAGCGATCCCCTATCTGGACCGGGCGCTGTTGATCTCGCATCGAACGCACGGTCTGTTTCACGAGGGGCAGCAGCCGATCCTGAAGCAGCTCGCGAACAGCCTCACGCACACTGGACAGCCGCTCGTCGCGGAGCGACACGTCAAGTACATGCTGCAAGTCGGCGAACGCGCGTACGGACAGGACGACCCGAAGATCGTGCCGCTCATGTGCCAAGTAGGCGATTGGCACGCGGAAGTCGGCAGCTTCGACACGGCGCGCCGCCACTACCGAGACGCGATCAGACTCGTCGAAGACAAGCTCGGCAAGAAAGACGTGGCGCTCGTGCTTCCTCTGCGCAGGCTCGCAGCAAGCTTCCCTAAAGAGCTGGATTTCCGTGCCAAGGGCTTCATCGACCCTCACACGGCGCGCAGCCTGGAGGCACCGCCGATGCTACCGAGACGCGAAAACCCTCGTTATCTCTCGCGCGAGGGGCAGCGCGCGCTCTTGCGCGCGCTCGAAGTGCTGGAAGCGCAGCCCGATCCGCCGCAAGCACTTCTTTCCGAGACGCTGATCGAGCTCGGAGATTGGTATCAATTCAGACAAGATCCCAAGAAGGCGCTGCAGTATTACCGACAAGCCGCCGTCGTTCTCGAGGAAATAAAGCGCAAAGCACCGGAAGCGGCGCAAGACCCGCTCGCCTTTCCGGTTCGCGTGTACTTTCCGGTGCCGTCGGTCATCGCGCGAGGTAACAGACTTTTCGCGGACCAGCGAGAAGAAGCGTTCGTGCAGCTCGAGTTCGACGTATTGGCCGACGGCAGCGTCGCGAATGCCATCGTCACGGGATCGAATACGTACCAGCGACACGTCAGCGAGATTCTGGACGCCATCCGCGATGCGCGATTTCGCCCGAAGTTCGTGGACGGTGAGCCGGTCGACACGATGGCGATGAGCTTTCGCGAAGTTTATTCCGTCAAGCGTCTTCCGGAACGAGAAGACGACGAAGAGGCATCCTAAAACCGGGTCACCGTCAAACGGTCGATGCGCGCGAAGGCTTCCGGGTCGGGCGCCGGCTCTTGCGGCTCGTCATCCTGCGTTTCCGACTGCGGTGCGGGCCTCGTCTCAACCTCGCCCTCCGTAGGCGCAGGCTCGATTGGCTCAGGCAACGGGATCAAAGCGTCTTCGCTCGAAGAAGTGTCCTCGCTCGAGCCGGCGGCCTCGCCTGCGGTCGATGATGTGTCGCTCGGCACGGGCGCCCCAGGATCATCGGCCGTCTCGGCGTCGGGCAACAGCCCTCGCACGATCGCTTGGTCGCGAAACTCCACCGCGAGCTTCGCGCCCGCATCGCGCATCGCGAGCGCGGTCGCGTTTTGCAGCGGCTCGGTATATGAAAGTCCGCCGGCGGGCGCGGTACCGTAACCCGTAAAGCCCCACGAATCCGCGAGCTTGCCGTCGGGCAAGTAGACGTTGACGCGATACTTGATGCTCACCGCGTAGAACGGAGAGCCGGCATCGCGAGGTGTCACGAACGCGTACTCCTCCACGCTCGGCTCGAGAATCGCGGCGATCGATTCGCCGAGCTCGGATCCCGCGTTCAAGCTATAGACGATCACGCGCTCGAACATCGCCGTGAGGAGCCGGGAAAGCGCATCGGTCTGTGCTTTGCCGATATCGATGTTCCAATCGGTGCCCCAGCGCTCTTCCTTGTGCACGTACTGCATGAACTCGGCGGGCATGAAAAGCGCGACGGTCACCGGGATCTTGACGACGAGCGGCTGCGGAATCCTCGCGGTCGCAATGACATGCTTGGGTCCGCAACCCGCGAGCAGCACGAGCACGACGACGAACAGGCACACGAAACCGGTCATCGCCGCACGACCAGCGCGTGGCCGAGCGAGAGCGACACGCGGGGAGCTTGGTGCGTTCACGATCACGATGACCTCGGCGTTGTCTTTCCGATCTCGGCAGCTTCCGCATCGCCGATCCTGAACATCGGGCGACGGCCGCGCTCGGGCTCGCCGAGCCCGACGAAGGACCCGCCGTTGCGCTGACAAAGGATACGCATGAGCGTCGCGAAACGGACGCTAGTGTACTGCGGCGCATCGGGGCGCACCGGGAACCCGATTGCATGAATACGCACGCGGCGCTCGCCGGTTTCATCTTCGCGGTTAATCACATCGACACCCTTGACCACGGAATCGATCGAGGAGCCCGTGAACTCATCGCCGAACACGTACAGGCTGATCTTCTTGTCCTTCGAATAGTACGTGCGAATCGCTTCGACAATCCCTTCGATCGGGCTCGAGTTCGAGAAGGCATTCCAGGTGCGCAGGCGATCGATCACGGTGCGTCGCTGCTGCGGCGTATCGGGGATCCACTTACCCCGGTAGCCCGGAAACATGTACGTGCCCTCGTCGTTCATGACCTGGAAACCCTTGACCTTCGGATAGACGTTCAAGGTTTCCTCTACCTTCTCGAGCATCATCGGCCACACGTAGTTGAACATGCTGCCCGAGGTATCGATGATGAAGATGATGTACTCGCTGTCGACAGGGATGCCGCCGATCGCATCGTCCCGCTTGCGGCGAAAACCCTCCCCGAGGAGCCGCTTCATCTCTTCGGTCAAAGTCTGCTGCGCCGAAGCGAGCCGACCTTCGAGTTGATTGGCGACATCGGCTTCTTGCTTCGATGCCGCGTACTTGCCGCGAATATCGCTCAGATCGCCGCTCAGTCGCGCGATGCGCTCCTTCGCCTCCGACAATTGCTCCTTCTTCGCCCTGAGATCGCGATTCAAGATCTCGGCCTGTCCGTGAATATCGACGAGCTCGTCTTGCAACTTGAGCAGCTGCGCCTGCACCTGTTCTCGATCCTGCTCGATCTCGGGCGAGCGCATGTCGCTCAGCACGAGCAGAAGCACGACCGAGCCCAGTCCGCACGTGATGCAATCCAGGAACGAGATGCTGAAGATCTCGGTTTCGCGACGAACTTGTCTACGAGCCATGATGCGCTCCGCGCGGGCTTGGGGCGTGGGGCTTGGGGCATGGGCCAGCATGCGCGCGCGCGCGCTCCCGACCTCGCGAACGAGTAGCAGCCCGTCGGTCAATCCTCGCCACTGAGTGGATCTTGCCCCGAGCCCCAAGCCCCAAGCCCCAAGCCCCTTTCATGGCCAATCCTTCGACGGGCTCATAAATGAGCCGCCAGTCGTGCGGGCCGCGAGCCAGAAGGCCGCGGGCGCGGAAGGATCGCCTTCCATCGGCATCAGAATCACATTGAGCGGCACGTCGCGCGGGTACTTCGCGAACGCGCGATCGAAGAGCTTCAGACGGTCGTTGCCATCGACCGTCTTGCGGATCAGCGGAGCGCTCGTGCCCTGGGTCGGCAGACCGTCCGTGATCATGATCACGTTGTCGGGCCGCGGATTGAGCGCATTCATCGCAATGAACGCGTTCTCGATGCTCGTACCGTCCTTCGGAATCGTCTTACGCAAATTGTTGATCGCATCCCCCAGCGCGTTCGGATCGTTCGTCTTGAGCCACTTGCCTTCGGAGCCCTGGACGAGCGCCCACGCTTTCGTATTGAACGCGTAAATCTGGAACTCGCTCTCGAGCGGGATCTGCGCCGCGAGCCATTCGACGGTCGACAGCGTGCGCTGCCATTTCTCCGAAAGCATCTTGTGCGCATCGGACATGTTGCGCATGCGCAGAACGTTGACGACCGTATCGTCCAACATGCTCGCGGACACATCGACGAGCAACAGGATGCGATCGCCGCCGACACGCAGACCCGTAAGGTATTGCCGATCGCCTTGGCCGACGAATCCTCTCACGCGCGTGCCCTGCGCGCTCGCATCTCGGGTCGCGCCTTCGAGACGCCGCGTCCCTTCTTCGAGCGCCTTCAAATCGGCTTTCAGCCGCTCGATCGCCTCGCGCCGCGACAGCGTTTCTTTGTCCGCCTCGGCGAGCTCGACCTTCAAGCGCTCGGTCTCTTCGATGACACGGGTCCCCATTCCCTCGGTGCGCACCTGTTCCGCTTCGGTCTCGATCAGCGAGTTACGCAGCATCACGAGATTTTGATAGCCCTCGAGCACCTGCTCTTCCAATTTCGAGACCTCGGCCATCATCGCTTGCGACTCGGTCGTGCGCCGCAACCCGCCTTGCGCGTTGATCAACGTATAGACGAGCACGACCGAGCCGAACGCGCATGTGATGCAGTCCAGGAAGGACATGCTGAAGACTTCAGTCTTGCGGCGCGCCATCGTCGTTCACCAACTGAATCAATTCCAACGTCACGCCCGGCGCACCGAGACGCAGACGGTCGCCGACGGTGAGCGTCGTCCGCCCGGCTACACGTTCATCGTTCACGTAGGATCCGTACGTGCTGTGGTCCTCGATGAGCACGGCACCGTTGAGCCGCAGCAGCTTGCAGTGGGAGCGGGAAATACCGGGCGCGGCGGTCGGGAGCATCAGCGCCCGAAGACCCGGCGCAACCGACCAGCCGATGTGCAGGGGCTCCTCCGTGATGCGCCAGGCCCGCCCTTGGAATAGCACATGCGTCGGCCGCAGCGGCGGGGGCGTCGGTTCGAACGCTTGCGGACGCGCTTCGCCCGTCGCAGCGGCCGCAACCGGCAGGTGATACACGAGCGCGAGGGCATCCGCCGGGCGACGAACCGCCGCTTCGTGCTGGAGCGCTCCGAGCGCGGCCGCGCCCCGATCGAGCACCTGCACTTCACAATCGCGCAATGTTCGAAAGCGATCCAGCAGCCCCGGCATGCGTGCAACGCGCTGCGATACGCGCAGCTCGATCGGCATGCCTGCAACGCGAGCGCCCTGCACGAGCTTTTGCAGCTCTGCGTAATGACGTTCCGCGGCGGCAATGAACTGCTCGCGCTCGAGCTCCACTTCGAACGTACGCTCTGCGTGGCTCATCGACAGCACGACGCGCTCCTCGTGCTCGAGCGTTTCGAGCCAGCCGGGCAGCAAATCGAGAAGCCGCTGCTCGTTCGCTGCTTCGTGCAGCGGATCGAAGCGCGTCTTGCGCACGAAATGCTCGGCGATGAAGTGCATCCACGTCTGTTGCAGGGCAAGCAACCCGTGTTGCAAGGCGATCTCGAAGCGACTGCGCTTGAGTCCCGGGCGATCGCCTCCGGCATACTCGAGCACGGTCAGAAGCGCCTGATGCAGCTCGAGCTCGAGGTGGAGCACGCGAGCGGGCGCCGGCTCGAGGCTGCAGGCGGCGAGCGCCGCATCGACGAGACCCGCAACCTGCACACCGGTCTCGTTGATGACGCCGAGGAGCAGTCCTAATTGCTCACGACTGTAGCCCGCAGGAATCGCGAGCAGAATGCCTTCACCGTCCTTATGCGGACGAAGCATCGATTCTGCCTGCGCGAATGCGAGATCCGCCGGCGTCTGCGCCAAACGCGACGGGCGCGGGAGCGGGCTCGTGCTCAGTGCGCGCCAGTAGTTCGTCTGCGCGAGCAGCGGCTTCAAGCGCACACGGCTCGCCGCCTCGACACCCGTCAAGGTCCGCTCGTTCTCGAGCAGCGCCATGCCCGGCGCTTCTTGGACGATCGAAACGGCCTCTGCGCGTCGCTGCGCGAGCACGATGCCGGAGTCGATGAGCTCGAGAGAAAGCATGGTTCAGTGACGAGTGCGCACCTCAGCGCACCTGCATATGCCTGATCAAGTGCTGATCGATCCAATGCTCGGTATCGTGCACGAACCCTTCTTGCGCCTGCTGCAACTGGTGCAGGAAGAACATGAGAATGATCGTGAGCAACAACGCGACGAACGTCGCGTTGAACGCGATACCGAGATCCGATGTCACGCCGGTGATGTCGCCGGTGACGGCCTTGTGCGCCTGTAGGAGCGCATCGCCGATGTGACGCACCGTACCGATGAAGCCGATGGCCGGGATCGCCCAAGCGATATAGCGAATCATCGCGAGCCCGGAGTCGAGCCGGTCGGCTTCGGAATCGCACACCGCGCGCGCGGTTTCTGCCGAATCCCGAATGTTGCGCGTCGCGGCGAACCGATCGAGCGTTCGCTGCAGCGCGCGTACGACGAGCATCGGCTTGTCCTCCTCGGGCAAGTCTTCGAGCTGACGCGCATAGTCCTTCGCATCCTCCGGGAGCACTTTGATGCCTTCCGGAACATGAATGAGCTCGCGCTCGAGGAGCTTGCGCTCGCGCCGTACGAGCAGCGCCTTGTAGCCGATGATCAACATCGCCCACACGAAGTGGATGATCTCGGCTTCCTGCTCGAGATCCTTGATGACGAGGAACACCGAACGCGACGGCACGTAGTCCGGGTCGGCGCGCATACGCGCCTGTTCGGCTGCGATGACTTCCGTTCCGGCCGGCCTGATCCACGCGACGTAGAGCGCGTGCACCGACACTACGGTCACGATGAGCGCGAACAACGTGACGAAAAACTCGCTCGGGTACTGAACCCGGCGGCGAGGAGGCACTGGTGCTGCTTCTGCGACCATAGGATTCTCAAATGTCTATAGGGAAAGATACGTCGAAATCCGCTCGAACCTGCTCCGACGGCACGAAGCGGCGGGGCGATGTGCCACCCGCATCGGCTGCGGTTTCGGGTTTGCTCGAACGGGTCGTTTCGCGCTCGGTCGTGTTCTCCTCATCCTCCGTGCGGTCCGTGCGCGCTCGCGCCTGAGGCGCATCCTGCGAAGTTTCGGGCGCCGCTTCGGGAGCGGCCTGCGATTCTTCGGGTTCGGTCTGTCCCGCCGGTTGCGCGGCGGTCGGCAGTGCGTCCTGCGCCTGCAATGCCGTCTGCACTTGAGCTGGCGGCGTCGTGCGCGCGGGCGCGAGCTTCTCGGCCGCGAACAACAACGAACCCGCGGCCCACATGATCGCGAGCATGATGAGCAGTCTCATCGGATTCGCGTGCGTTCTGCGCTTCATCTCTCACCCCCCGGGTTCGGCGCGCTACTCCGCATTGCGCGCGATACGGAAGCCCACATCATTGCGCGCCGACGTGCCGAAGTCGCGGGCCGCCAAGCGTAGCTCGGTCACGCTCGAGGTTTTCCAGCTCGAGCCTCGAATCACATGCTGAGTACCTTCCTTGGGCCCCATCGGGTCAACGGCGACCTCGGTCGCGGTCGGGCTCACGCTGTAGTAGTCATGAACCCATTCGGCCACGTTGCCGCCCATGTCGTACACGCCGAGCGCATTCGGCGGAAACTTGCCGACCGGCGCGGAGACCGCGAACGCGTCGTCGTAATTAGCAATGACATTCTGAACCAACAATCGTGCCGTCGAATCCGCGTAATTGCCGGAACGGGGCGCAACCGGCAGCGCGTCGCCCCACGGATAGCGGCGCAGCGACCCCGAGGGCTGATGGCGCGCGACCCATTCCCACTCGGCATCGGTCGGCAGACGGTAGCCGTTTGTCATCGGATCGACCGCAACGTACGTGTCGCCTTTACGTGCATAGGCGGGCTTCAGCCCCTCTTGCTCGGACAACCAGTTGCAATATTGGACGGCGTCCTCCCACGTCACATTCACGACCGGCTGATTGTCGAGGTCGAGCGTGTGGGAACCCACGATTCCGGAACGGTGCGTCGGTCTGAACTTGCGAAACTGGGCGTTCGTCACCTCATGAACGCTGATATAGAAGGGACGCGTAATTTGCACGGGACGCTGCGCTTCGTTCGCCCGCCGCCCCGGCTCGCGCCGCGGGCTGCCCATCGTGAAGCGGCCGGTGGGCATGAGCTTCAGCGTCTGATCCGCTTTCGTGCGGATCGTCGTCGGCGTCGCGGCCATCTTCGCTTGTGCCGGCGTCAGGAGCGTCGTTTGTACGACCTGCGGCACGCCCGGGCGCGGTGTGATCGTCGTTTTGTACTCGAGATAACCTTGCTTGCGAATCGCGATCTCATGGTTCGTCGCAACGAGGCGCAGCGTTTGATTGGCGGCACCGTGCGGCTCGCCGTCCACATAGACCTGCGCATCGGCAGGCTGCGCGCGTACGGTCACTTCGCCGAAGATGCCTGCGAGCTCCACCGAAACCGTTCGCCGCTCGCCCGCACCGAGCGACACGCTGCGAGTCGCCGCTTCGTAGCCGGGCTTCGTAAGGACGATCGAGTGCGACATATCGGGGCGCAGCTCCAGCTCGAGCGGCGTCTGACCGCGATACACGCCTGCGACCGAAACGCTCGCACCGGAAGGCTGTGAACGCAGCGCCAAACGGCCATCCGGCAACCCGAGCTTCACGGGTCCCACGCTGATCGGCTCGCCCGCTTTGATTTGTATATCCGTCGTCCACGGCTTGAATCCGTCGAGCCGCAGCTCGATGGGATGGTTGCCGGCGATCACGTTCGTCTTGAGCGGTGTGGTCCCTAGCGGTTCGCCGTCGATGAGCACCTGCGCACCCGTCGGCTCGGAGGTCACGTTCACCTCGGCCCAATTCGGCACGAGTTGCGGCGCGAAGCTCTGCGTCTTGCCGGCGCCTTCGATCTCGACCTCGGCGGCGAACGGCTGGTACCGTGCCGCGGCGATCGAGATCCGATGCTTACCGGGCGCAAGCTCGAACTCGCCGGGCGCCTCGCCAACCTCTCGACCATTGACGCTCACACGCGCAGGCGCGGGCGTCTCGATCTGCAAGCGGCCGGGCAATTTTTCTAGCTTGAGCTCGAAGCGCTGATTCGCTTCTTTCGTCACTTTGATGTCGAGGGCCGCCGACCGATAGCCGGGATGCTCGGCGCTGACCTCGTACTCGCCAGGACGCAGCAGCAATCGCTGGCCGAGCGGCACGGCGAGCAGGCCGCCGCGCACGTGGATGTCCGCTTCGGGCGGGTCCGTGTGCACGCTGATCGACGTCGCAGTGAGCACGAACCACATGATCGCCGCGCCCACGACGCTGACGCCCAGAAGCGCCGCGCGAGTCGGGCTGAACGCAATGCCGCGACGCGCTTTGGCCGCCTCGCTCGCACGGAACTGGATTGCATCGATGCGTTCGGATTCGGCATCGCTCTCGCCGGACAAGTGCGGCTGCTCGGGCAAGATCGGCGGCGCCGTGATGTTGCCGTCGCTGCCGTCCTCGACTGCGATCTCGTATGCAGCCGCGCTCGTGTCCGCAGCGCGCCGGACACGAATGCGCGCCGCTCCGAAGTTCACGACGTCGCCGTCTCGCAGCCACGTGGAGCGATGCACGCGAACGCCGTTGTGGAGAACTTCCGCGCCGCTCGCCGGCTGAATGAAAAGCTGGTCTTCGTGAATGCCAAGATAGCCTTCCGCGCCCTCGGGCCGGCCCGCCAAAACGATTGCACTGCCGGGCCCACCGATCGCGAGCGGAAGCTCCGCCGCTGAGATTCGACGCTCGCCGAGCGATTCACGAACGATGAGCTCGCTCAAATTCGATCCTCACAGCGAATGACGATCGGCTCGATCGTCGCGCCCGGAAACACATCGATCTGTCGACGCACGTCGCGATAGCCGGGTCTCGTACCGACGAGCGTATATCGACCCGGGACGAGCTCGAGCGAGCGCTGCTCGAACGTACCGAGCGAGCCGACCTTGTAGATCGTGACCTGAGTGAGATTGTCGGATTGCAGCGGGACCGATACGGGCACCTCGGCGCGCGCAAGCCACTCCCCGAGCGTCTCGATCTGCTTCTGCAAGGTCGGCCCCGGGTTCTGAACCGCTTTGGCGCGCGCGAGCGATTCGCGCGCGGCGGCGCGCACCGGCTGACTGAAGAGCCGTTCCGGTTGCGTCAAATACAGCTCGAGCTGCTCATCGAGCGCCGCTCGAGGCGAGACGCGCGCGACACCTTCGTGCGCGGCCGCGACGGTCGAGTCGAGCGCGAGCACGGCGCGATACTCCTTGAGCGCATCGGCCCATCGCTCCTGCGATTCGAGTGTCTGCGCGGCCCGCAGCTTCGTCCCGATCACGTTCGTACGCTCTTCCTGCTCGATCTGCCGCAACGCCTGCGCCACCTCCGGCGCATTCGGCCGAATCTTCCCAGCCTCTTGAAACGCTCGGCGCGCGGCGTCGTGATCCGCAGCGGCGAGCGCACTGAAACCCCTCGCCATCGCGCTCGCGAAGGCATCCCCTGCGAGACGCGCTTGCACGCGCGCAATGCCGTCGGCCGCACGTTTCATTTCGGCGTCCAGCGCGAGCGCCTTGCGATAGTGATCGAGCGCATCTTGCATGCGCTCTTCTTTCTCGAGGCGCTCGGCATTCGCAAGAAGCTCGAGCACCGAGTCGAGCGTGCTGGCGCGCTTCAGACCTGCCGCGGCCGCCGCGTCATCGGGATCGATCTTCGCTGCGAGCTCGAATGCGTTGCGCGCATCCGCCGAGCGACCCTCCGCGAGCGCGGTCGAGCCCGCTGCGAGCTGCTCTTTGAGTACCTCGCCCGCGCGTTGCTCGAGCTGGTCGAGCAGCGGCGCGGCGGCCTGCAGGCGCTCGACCGCAGTCGGGTATTCGCGAGCCTCCATCTCCCTGTCTGCCGCGGCAATCAAATCGGCGACTTCTTGTGCCGGCGCGCCACCCCAGACGTCCAGCGCCTGGTCACGCAGCTTTTCTAGCCTTTCCATCAGAGGCGCACGCAAGTCCTCGGCTTCTTGCTTCGCACGCGCAAGCGCGGCGAAATCGATCTCCTTGTTCGCCTCCGCTTCACGCTCGGTTTCGGGCAGCGGCGTCGAGGCCTGAGCAGTCTGCGCTTGGACCGGCGGTTGTCGATTGTCTACCCAACGCGGCAGAGCGAAGAAAACGAACAGCACTGCCAGAACGCCGACGCCGAGCGCCGCCGCCATGAGGCCGCGGCGAAATCCTTCGCGGCGCAAGTCGTGCGCGCTCACGCTCGCAGATGCAGTCGAGCGCCGCCACTCGCTGCGCAGCGGTTCACCATGAGCGCCTGGCGCGCGCACGCTCGGCGGCTCGACCCGAATCGTCGGCGCGGTCGTTCGCTCGCTCTCGCTCTCGTTCGCCAATGTTTTCAGCTCACTCTCTACCTTGTCCATTGCAGGTCGTTCCGCAGACGCTTTCGCCAGCATTCGCGTAATGAGATGCGCAACTCCCGTCGGAACCGTCGCCGGCAACTCCGCCGGCTTCTCGAAGCGCACTTGGTCAGGTCTACCATCCGGATAGAACGGTGGGTATCCCGACAATAACTCATATAGCGTCGCACCCAATGCGTACACATCGTCGCCGGGGTCCGGTGCCTCGCCGTTCAGGTGCTGCGGGCTCATACTGAACGGCGATCCTCGTGCACCTTGCTCCAAGCGGACTCCGATGCGGCTTGCGGCGTCGTAGTCCGCAAGCTTGGGCGTGCCATCGGCCATGAGCAGCACATTCGTCGGCTTCACATCGCGGTGGACGACGCCTTGCGCATGCAAATAAACGAGCGCGGACGCGATCGGCACGAGCAGCGGCAAGATCTCGCTCGCGGGCCGACCGCGCAATCGCGAGAGATCGCCGCCGCCGGCGTACTCCATCGCGATCCACACGAGCTCAGCCGTGCGATACACGCCGTGTACGCGCAGGACGTTCGGATGCCGAAGCGCGCTGAGAATCGCGTACTCGCGCTCCAGCGCGGCGATCGCGCTCGCGTGTCGCGTCCACTTGGGCGACAGCACCTTGAGCGCGACGTCTTCGTTTGCAACGCGATCGCGCGCGAGCCACACCTCGCCGCTGCCGCCGCAACCGAGACGGCGGACCAGCGCGAACCTGGCAGATAACTGCCGCCCGCTCTCCAGCATGCAGTGCGTTCGGACGAAGTTCGTGTTCGACGTTTACCCGCCGCTCGCCGGCGGCTTCGGTGCCGTCTCGGTCTGCGCGGGCGCCTGCACTGGAAGACCCGTTTCGTTCTCGTAGAGTTCCTTCAATAGCTGGCGCCACTCGCGAAACTGCTCTTCGGCAGTCCCTTGCAGCTGTAGCGTTCGGCCTTCGACTTCGACGACCATCGGCTGGACTTCAGCCTGAAACGAATCGCCCAACTGCCTGAGCGAATCGGAACGCATCTTGACCTCGGCGCCTCTGTCGAAGCCGCTCTTGACCGCGTAAGCGCCGCCGAACACCGCACCGGTCGCAGCGGCGCGAC
>JAAYXG010000609.1 GCA_012516015.1 Lysobacteraceae bacterium
ACGTCGGCGAAGTCGACGTTGATCATGCCGGGACGCGTGATCAACTCGGCAATCCCTTGGACCGCGCCTTGCAGCACTTGGTTCGCCGCTTTGAATGCATCGAGCAACGTGATGTCGCCGCCGAGCACCGTCAGCAACTTCTGATTCGGGATCGTGATGAGCGAGTCGACGTGCTTGCTCAACTCGGCGATGCCTTGCTCGGCCGAGCCCGACCGCTTGGTGCCTTCCATGTCGAACGGTCGAGTCACGACCGCGACGGTCAGAATGCCGAGCTCCTTCGCGACTTGTGCGACGACCGGCGCCGCACCGGTACCCGTGCCGCCGCCCATGCCGGCCGTGATGAACAACATGTCCGAGCCTTCGATCATCTCGATGATGCGGTCGCGATCTTCCATTGCCGCTTGACGGCCCACTTCGGGATCGGCGCCGGCGCCGAGACCCTTCGTGATGTTGCAGCCGATTTGCAGGCTCACCTTCACCTTCGAGTGCTTGAGCGCCTGCGCATCGGTGTTGATGCAGATGAAATCTACGCCTTCGATCCCGGCACTCACCATGTGAGCGACGGCATTGCCTCCGCCGCCGCCCACACCGATGACCTTGATCACGGCACCTTGGTTTTCAGTATCAGCAAGTACGAACATCGTTAGTCCCCTCGATGTAACTCAAAGATTAGGCTGCAGGCCGTGGGCTGTAGGCTTAAGCCAAGACGAAGGCTCAGCCGTCAATCCACGATCTACGCAACGAACAAACATCGCAAACACGCCACTACCCTTCACTTCCGCTTCTCTGCTTCGCCGCTCGCCCCCACGACAATTCCGAAATTGCGATCAAAAGTTTCCCTGGAACCACGCTTTCATTCGGCTCAACACACTGCGCACGTTGCTGCCGAGCGGACCTTCGCGCCGCCCGCGCAGGTAGTTCTCGCGCCCATACAAAAGGAGCCCGACGCCGGTCGAATGGATCGGATTACTGACGACGTCGACCAAGCCCGTGATGTACTGCGGAATGCCGAGCCGCACGGGCATGTGAAACACTTCTTCCGCAAGCTCGATCGCGCCTTCCATCTTCGCGCTGCCGCCCGTGAGCACGACGCCTGCTGCGATCACTTCCTCGAAACCCGAGCGGCGCAGCTCCTCGCGAACCAGCGCGAACAATTCCTCGTAGCGCGGCTCGACGACTTCGGCGAGCGTCTGGCGCGCGAGACGACGGGGCGGCCGATCGCCGACGCTCGGCACTTCGATCGTCTCGTCCGCATTCGCGAGCTGAGACAGTGCGCACGCGAACTTCAGCTTGATCTCCTCGGCGTGATTCGTCGGCGTGCGCAAGCTCACCGCGATATCGTTCGTCACTTGATCGCCGGCAATCGGAATGACGGCCGTATGCCGGATCGCACCGCCCGAGAAGACCGCGATGTCCGTCGTACCGCCGCCGATATCGACGAGACACACGCCGAGCTCCTTCTCGTCATCCGCAAGCACCGCGTAGCTCGATGCCAGTTGCTCGAGCACGATGTCCTCGACCGAAAGCCCGAAGCGCTGCACGCACTTGACGATGTTCTGCGCCGCGCT
>JAAYXG010000610.1 GCA_012516015.1 Lysobacteraceae bacterium
AAATCGACGACAGTGCCGCGGCCGAGCGCAAGGATTGCGCTCATCTGCGGAGGGACTTGTGATGACGCAGATCGAGACCTACGACGATCACGTCGTCCGTCTCTTCCTGCTCGCCGCGACGATTTGGGGCATCGTGGGCATGGCTATCGGCGTGCTCGTCGCGGCGCAGCTCGCTTGGCCGTCATTGAATTTCGACGTGCCGTGGCTCACTTTCGGCCGCCTGCGCCCCGATCATACGTTCGGCGTCGTGTTCGCATTCGGCGGCTCCGCGCTGATGGGCACGTGCTACTACATCGTGCAGCGCACGGGCCACACGCGCCTCGCGCTCGGACGGCTCGCGACATTCACGTTCTGGGGCTGGCAGCTCGCGGTCGTGCTGGCGCTCGCGACGATGCCGTTCGGCATCACGCAGGCGAAGGAGTACGCGGAGCCCGAATGGTTCATCGACCTGCTCATCGCGGTCGTGTGGGTGTCGTTCGGGATCGTGTTCTTCGCGACGCTCAGGAAGCGGCGCATCCGGCACATCTACGTCGCGAACTGGTACTACGGCGCGTTCATCGTCGCCGTGGGATTGCTGCACATCGTCAACAATCTCGCCCTACCCGCCTCGCTCCTCAAGTCCTACCCGATCTATTCGGGCGTCGTCGATGCGATGGTGCAATGGTGGTACGGCCATAACGCCGTCGCCTTCTTCTTGACCGCGGGCTTTCTCGGCATGATGTACTACTTCGTGCCGCGCCAAGCGCAGCAGCCGCTCTGGAGCTACCGCTTCTCGATCGTCAATTTCTGGGCGCTCATCTCCGTGTACATGTGGGCGGGCGCGCACCACCTCATGTACACCGCGCTGCCGGACTGGGTGCAGTCGGTCGGCATGGCATTCTCGCTCGTGCTCCTGATGCCGAGCCTCGGCTCCGCCGCGAACGGACTCATGACGTTCAACGGCGCTTGGCACAAGCTCAAGACCGATCCCGCGGCCAAGTTCATGGTCGTCGCACTCGTGTTCTACGCGGCATCCACGTTCGAAGGCTCGATGCTCGCGATCAAGTCCGCGAACTCGCTCTCGCACTACACCGACTGGACGATTGCGCACGTCCACTCGGGCTCGATCGGTTGGGTCGCGATGATCACGATCGGCTCTCTCTATGCGATGGCGCCGCGCGCGCTCGCCCAGCCGAAGATGTATTCGCAGCGCGCGATGGAGCTGCATTTCTGGCTGCATACGGGCGGACTGCTGCTCTATGTCATTGCGATGTGGGCCTCGGGCGTCACGCAAGGACTCATGTGGCGCGCGACGAATCCGGACGGCTCGCTCGCCTACAGCTTTCTCGCGACGCTGATGGCCATCAAACCGTTCTACGTCGTGCGCGTGCTCGGCGGCTTGCTCGTGCTGAGCGGCATGGTCGTGATGGCCTGGAATCTGTGGCACACGGCGGCCGATGCACGCGCCCGAGTGATCAAGCCGATTCCCGTTCCGGTGCCGATGCCGCTTCCCGCCGCGGCGCATGGGTGAGACATGGCGCTGCGCTACAAACATTTCGAAGCGATCGAGAAGAACGCCGCGCTGCTCGGCGTGTTGATCGCGATCATGGTCTCCCTCGGCGGGCTCGCGGAGATCACGCCGCTCTTCGTGAAGGCGTCCACCGCCGAGGCGCCGCCGGGATACGATCCATACGATCCGCTGCGTCTCGCCGGGAAGGACATCTACGTGCGCGAAGGATGCTACTTGTGTCACTCGCAGATGGTTCGCGCGCTGCGGTTCGAAACGCAGCGCTACGGTGCGCATTCCGTCGCAAGCGAGTCGGCGTATGACCGGCCGTTTCAATGGGGCTCGAAGCGCACGGGGCCGGACCTCGCGCGCGTCGGCGGCAAGTATTCCGATGAGTGGCATCGGCTGCACCTGATCAGCCCGCGCACGGTCGTGCCCGAATCCAACATGCCTAACTATCCCTGGCTCGCGGAACGCGGCATCGATGCGGCAGTCGTGCAGCAGCGCATGCGGACGCTGCGCCGACTCGGCGATCCGTATACGGATGAAGACATCGCTTCCGTATCCGAAGCGCTCGCGGACAAGACCGAGCTCGATGCGATCGTCGCGTATCTGCAAGGGCTCGGCACCCTCAACAAACCGCAGGCGCCCGATGCGCCAAGCACGCCATGAGCAGCGCTTGGGGTCATCTCGCCGGCGTCGTCACGCTGTTGCTCATGGCGATCTTCATCGGCATCTGGGTGTGGGCATGGCGGCCGCGGCACAAGAAAGTCTTCGATCGCATGTCGCGCATTCCGATGTCCGATCTGGATGAGCGCGCGCCAAGACAGGAGCGTATCCGATGAGTGCGTTCTGGTCCGGCTGGGTGAAGTTCCTCGTCGTCCTGAACTTGGGGATCACCTTCTTCCTGTTCATCTGGGCGCTGCGTGTCCGTATTCCGACGGAGCCGGACGGCACGACCGGCCACGTGTGGGCGCATGGCGTGATCCGCGAAGGCGTGCGCAATCTGCCGCTGTGGTGGATCCTGTTCTCCGCAGCCATGTTCGCGGTCGGCTTTGTCTATCTCACGCTGTTTCCGGGATTCGGCAACTTCAAAGGCACGCTCGGCTGGACGTCGGCCGCGGAGCTGGAGCAAGACATCGCCCGCAACGAAGCCAAGCTCGAGGAGACGATTCGACCTTTACGCGGGCTGTCGATCGCCGAGATGTCGGAGCACCCGAATGCGACCGCGCTGGGATACCGTCTCTTTCAAGACAACTGCGCGGCGTGTCATGGGACGCGGGCGACAGGCAACCACGCATTGGGCGCACCGGATCTCACCGATGACGATTGGTTGTACGGCGGCAGCGGCGAGACCATCTTGGCGAGCATCCTCGACGGCCGCCAGGGCACGATGCCGGCGTGGGGTCAGGTGCTTGGGCACAATGGCGTCAACGAAGTCACAGCCTATGTGCTCTCGCTCAGCGGCTATTCGGTGCCGGAAGACTGGGAGCAGGCAGGTAAGGCGCACTACGAGAAGATCTGCGTCGCCTGTCACGGCGTCGACGGACGCGGCAACACGGCGGTCGGCGCACCGAACTTGACGGACCGCACCTGGCTCTATGGCGGCGACTTCGCAAGCGTCGCCACGAGCGTGCGCGACGGACGCCACGGCATCATGCCGGCGTGGCGCGCGCGGCTCAGCGAGGATGAAGCGCGCTTGATCGCGGCGTGGGTGTATGCGCAGAACGCGGAGCGGCGTCGCGATGAAATCTCCTGAGCGCGTGAAGCCGCATCGCGTGCCGATCGTCTGGCTCGCCGCCGCGATCCTGATCGCGACGCCCGCCGGCATCGTCATCACGATCGCTCTCGCGCAGCGCTACCCCGACGAGCCGTCGTCGGCGGGGCAGGACTCGCTGCTGAATATGCCGCTGTCGTAGAAGGGACAGATTAGTACTAAGAAGCAAGCGCCCTCGTTCTTCGTCGTCCCGGCGCGAGGCCAGGATCCAGACACAAGACCGGCGCACCATGCGCGCGAAGCCTATAGGGGTCGGGGAGCAGTATCGCTGCTCCCCGCCCTCCGAACCGTACGGGCGGTTCTCCCGCATACGGCTCTCCGGTCAGTGGTTATCTACATCGAGAT
>JAAYXG010000611.1 GCA_012516015.1 Lysobacteraceae bacterium
AGCGTCCGAAGAGGATGCGATCGATGACGCCTGCCGCCTTGTCCTCGCCGAGCGCGCCGATCAGCACTTTGCGCAAGTACTCATCGACGCCGACACCGAGCGAGGTCTGCTCTTCCACGGTCGCCGTGAACTGATTGAGAACCTGCGTGACCTCCTGACGCGAGATGTTCTCCAGCTGCGTCATTGCCGCGCCGATTCGCTGCACGTCCTTCGCACCCATGTGCTTCATCACTTCGGCGGCCTCCTGCTCGCCGAGAGAAAGCAACAGGATCGCGGCACGCTCCGTGCCGCTGCGCATCTCTTGCTTCTTCGCCGCGCTACTCATCGTTACCCACCCACGATTTCACGACTTGCGCAACGCGCGCCGGGTCCTGATTCACGAGCGAGCGCGCTTGCGCGATTTGACCTTCGTAGTCGAGCGCCGCAGCCGATGTGCTCGCTTCGACCTGCTGAACCTCCGGTCCGGGCAATGCAGGGGTGTACGCCGGCTTCGGTGCGGCGAGCAGCCCTCTCACGAGCGGACGCAGGACGCTGACGACGAGCACGATCAGCACGATCAATCCCGCCAGGAGCTTCGCGATATCGCGCACGAGCGGGTTCTGCCACAACGGTATCGTGTCGACAGGCACCTCTTCCGGCTGCATTTCGCCTCTGAAAGAGGCGTTGACGACGTTCACGCTATCGCCGCGCTCCTCGTTGAAGCCGACCGCGTCTTTCACGAGCCGAGTGATGTTCTCGATCTGCTCGGCGGTCAGCGGCGTCTCCGTCACGTTGCCATCTTCATCCGTCGAGCGCAGATTATCGACGAGCACCGCAACAGTCAGACGTTTCAACCGGCCCGCCGGCTGTTTCGTATAGGCGACCGTGCGATCGATCTCGTAATTGCGCGTGGATTGACGCGACGTGTTGTCGGGCGGCGCTACGACGTTCGGAGCAGCGGCGTTCTGATCGGACGCGTCCGCCGCGGGAGTCGCTGCGGCACCTGGCGGCAGCGCGACGCCCGGCGTGGGGGGTTGGTTCGTCAGCGCGCCCGGTACGCCCTGCGGACCTGCGCCGTTGCGGCTCGTCTCCTCGGCCGTCTGCTCGCTGCGCACGATCTGACTATCCGGCCGATACTGCTCGCGCGCCTCTTCGGTCGTCGAGAGCTCGACGTCCGCGACGACTTGCGCGCGCACGCGGCCGATGCCGACGAGCGGCGCGAGCAGCGACTCGATGCGGCTCGTGTAACGCTCCTCCAGATTGCGCGCGATCTCGAGCTGTTTCTCGCGAACCGCAAACTCGTCGTCGCCTCCCGGCGCCGACAGCAAGCGGCCCTGTTGATCGACGACGGTGACTTGTCCGGATTCGAGCTCGGGAATGCTCGATGCCACGAGGTTCGCAATGGCGGTGACTTGCTGCGACTCCAGACGTCGGCCCGGCTTCAATTGCAGGAACACCGACGCGCTCGGCGCACGCCGATCGCGTACGAAAGCGGATTGTCGCGGGAGCGCAAGGTGAACGCGTGCGCCTTCGACTGCCTGCAGATTCGAGATCGTGCGTGCCAGCTCGGTTTCGAGCGCATGCTGGTAGCGCGCGCCCTCCATGAACTGGCTGACGCCAAAACCCGGGTCTTTCGACAAGACCGCAAAGCCGCCGTCTCCTTCCGGCAGCCCCTGACCCGCCAGCTTCAAGCGCGCATCGTGCACGCGATCGGCGGGTACCGTGATCGCGCCCGTGGTCGCATCCAGCTTGTATGGAACGCCGCTCGCATCGAGCGCTTGCGCGATCTGGGCCGCGTCTTGTTGACCGAGATTGCCGTAGAGCAATGCGTACGTCGGCTCCTTCGACCACAGCACGACGCCGACACCGGCGGCGACCGCGGCCGCGATGCCGATCAGCATCGCAAGCGGCTTCAGGCTCGGCGGAATCAGCGAAGCGCGGGGCAACGCAGGGGCGGCGGCGCTCATGCCTTCGCTCCGGGCACTGGGCTCTGGGCACCGGGCACTGGCCAGAGAGGTTTGCGCCTGCAGTCCAAACAGCCGCCATCAGCTTCGTTCTTGAAGGACATAGCCAAACTCACAATCAACTCAGTTCCTAGTACTTCTCTCTTGCCAGTGCCCAGAGCCCAGTGCCCGCGCGCTTTCAGCGCGCGCTAGATAGGCATATTCATGATCGTCTGATACGCATCCACGAGCTTGTTGCGCACTTCGGTCACCGCGCGGAAGGAGACGCTCGCCTTTTGCATCTCGAGCATCACTTGCGGCAGCTCGACGCCGGGGACGCCGCGCTCGAACTGCGCCGCGAGATCCGCAGCGCGCTGCTGGGTCTGATTCACTTGATCGAGACCTTGCTTCAACACATTCGCGAATGAGCTCGCTGGTGCTTGCACCGCATCCGCGGCAGCCGCCACCTGCGCGACATCATTCCGCGGCGCGCCGACTCCCCGAATCTGGGACTGCATCGCCCGGATTTGCGACAAGACAGCATCGATCTGTTGAGACGACATGTTTGCCTCGCTTCTATCGAATCGAGCGTGTAGACGTGTAGAGGCGTGGGCGTGCAGACGTCAGAGCCGGCTCTGGTCCACGTCCACGCGCCCGCACGTCCATACGAATGATGAGGGTGCGTACTGCTGTTGCGCTTGACGCGGAAGTCATACTTCCACCCCGGCTTCCCGCATCCGCGCGAGCTTGTAGCGAAGCGTGCGGGGGCTGATGCCCAACCGCTTCGCGACGGCCTGGCGATTCCCGTTGTCAGCTCGCAGCGCTTGAAGAATCAACTCGTGCTCGGCCGCCGACAACGAGCTCGCGAGCACGCCCGCAGCATCGCCCTTCTCCGTCGGCGCAGTCTCCTTCGAGAGCACCGGGCTCCTGGGCGGTCGCACGGAGATCGACTCGCCGCCCGCGATCGGCTGTGCGGCGTTGACCGGCTCCAAATGAATGTGCTCGCGCTCGATCACCGGTCCGTTGGCGAGGATCAACGCGCGCTGCATGACGTTATCGAGCTCGCGTACGTTGCCGGGCCACGAATACGTGAGCAGGACGTGCGCCGCATCCGCGGCGAGCGCCGGAATGGGCTCGCCGGCTCGGCAACGCGACGCCAAGAGCTTCATCGCGAGCGGCAAGACATCGTCTCGCCTCGCGCGCAAAGGCAGCGTCGGCAGCGGAAACACGTTCAGCCGGTAGTAAAGGTCCTCACGGAAGCGACCCGCGTTCACTTCCGCGCGCAGGTCGCGATTCGTCGTCGCAAGCACTCGAACGTCCAACGAAATCGGCACGCGCCCGCCCAGTCGTTCGACCTCGCGTTCTTGCAAGACCCGCAAGAGCTTCGCTTGCAGCCCGAGGGGCATCTCGGTGACTTCGTCGAGCAGCAGGGTTCCGCCTTGTGCCTGCTCGAACTTGCCGGCATGCGCCGCATGCGCACCCGTGAATGCGCCTCGCTCATGGCCGAACAGGATCGCCTCGAGCATGTTCTCCGGAATCGCCGCACAGTTGACTGCAACGAACGGTTTGGAGGCTCGCGGCGAGTTGCGGTGAATGAATCGCGCGAGCACCTCCTTGCCCGTGCCTGACTCGCCCGCGATGAGCACTGTGCAGTCGCTCACGGCAACACGGCGCGCCAGCTCCGCGAGCTTTCGCGACGCATCGGCGATCGCGATCATCTCCGCATCGGCGCCCGCCGCTGATGGCGAGCCGCCGGCCGCAGCGTAATCCCGCTCCGTCCGGCCCTCGCCCCGAGCCCCGAGTCCCAAGCCTTGAAGGTTGTCTCCCGCCTCGCTCATCTCACGTCACGTCGAAAACATCTCTCGGTTTCTCTCGCACGTAGAGGAGCAAGTTCTGTTCCACTACGGCGGCAAGCGAGTGCCGGGGGATGTTCTTGCGGACCTCGTCACAACCTAGGCTGCCTGCGACGAGACTTTCCTCCCCTTTTTCGCGGGCGCCGTCAAACTTCCGACGCCGCGGTTTCGTTCAGCATCTGGAACTTGCGGAGCTTTTCGACGAGCGTCGTGCGACGCAGCTTCAACAATCGTGCGGCATGCGCGACGGTTCCGCCGGCTCGATTCAGCGCTTGCTGGATCAGATCGCGCTCGATCGTGAACAGATGGTCGCGCAGATCGATGCCGTCAGGCGGAAGCTGAGCGAGGGCATCGGAGGAATGACTCTCGGTGAGCAGCGACATCACTTCGCGATCGTCGAGCTCGAACGATTCTTCTTGGCCGAAGTCCGCCAGCTCGGAAACGTCCGATTCCTGCACGGAATCGAGGTCGAGCTCGGCCAACAGCGCCGCCGGCCGATACTTGGGCGGCAGATCCGCGACGTCGACGCGTCGATTCGGACACAAGATCGACATGCGCTCGATGAGGTTGCCGAGCTCGCGTACGTTGCCGGGCCATGGGTAGTGCGAGAGCACTTTGAGCGCCCGTTGCGTGAGCTCGACCTTGCCGCGCCCTTCCACGACATTGCGCTCGCTCAAGACGCGCACGAGCAACGGGAGGTCCTCGATGCGCGCACGCAGCGGCGGCATCTCGATGGGGAATACGTTCAGACGATAGAAGAGATCTTCGCGGAACGTGCCGCGCTCGATCGCCTCCTCCAGATTCCGATGGGTCGCAGCAATGATCCGCACGTTGCAGCGGATCGGCGTGTGGCTCCCCACGCGCTCGAACACGCGTTCTTGCAGCACTCGGAGCAGCTTGACCTGCATCGGCAGGCTCATGTCGCCGATTTCATCGAGGAAGAGCGTGCCGCCTTCGGCGATTTCGAAGCGGCCTTTGCGGGCCGCGATCGCGCCGGTGAAGGCGCCCTTCTCATGGCCGAACAGCTCGCTTTCCAGCAACTCGGCCGGAATCGCGCCGCAGTTGATCGCAACGAAAGGACGCTGCCGACGCGGGCTCGCATCGTGAACCGCACGTGCTGCGAGCTCCTTGCCGGTGCCGGATTCGCCGAGGATGAGAACGCTGGAATCGTGCGCGGCAACTTGACGAATGAGCCGCGTCACGTACTTCATCGCGGGCGAGTTTCCTGCCGGCATGCAGACATTGCTCCCGGTTTCTTCGAGCGTCGCTTGCACCGGCACACGCAGGGCGGCCGCAAGCGCCGTGTGCTGGAACGGAAACGGAAGACGCCGGACCCGTGCGGCGCCGATCGCCTCGATGAGCTGGTTGGCGACCGCGCTCGATCCGTAAGAGACGACCGGAACATCGCCGAGCTGCTCGCGAAGGGCCCTGCCAAGCTCGACCCAATCGCATTCGCCCGGATCGCCGATGAGAAGAGCCGGCGGCGTCATCGGCGACTGGATCACCGCACGCATGAGCGCGTCGTGATCGATGAGCAGCGGTTCGAGATCGACCTCTTTCAGAACTTCGGCGACACGCTCCGCTCGGTCGGGGTCGCAGTCGTACACGACCGCGCGCTGGACGGTGAGGATGCGGATTCGTTGTGTGTCGCTGAGGTTCATTTCGATCTCTTTCCAATGCGGCGTTTCTTCGGGGCCGCTTCGTGTCGACCGCATTGTGTTCCCGAGCACCAGGTCCTCTATAAGGCTCTCCCTGAACGCCGTGCTCACGTGAACTGCTGCCAGAATTTTGGCGCAGGCTTCAGGGAATCACTGAATGCGCATTAGTGGAATGGACCGAAAACTTCGCGAAACCGAAGTGAAAAACCTCGGCAGGTGCCGATGCGGAAAGGAGAAAAACGACGCGACGCGCTTCACACATCGCTGTACGTAGAATCGCGTGCGCGCGAATCGGGCACGCGTCAGCGATTCGTCGCGGCAGAAATTCAGGCGACGTTATCTCGATTTCGGCTGACGAACGCCGGCGACTTGTCGGCGGTGTTTGCGAAAGGCGAGCTTCTCCAGCAGATCGGAAATGTGTTCGCCGGGCGGTATGAATCGCACCTTGACCCGCCCGTCCGGCCCGACCGATGCGATGCGACCGACGAGACGCAGCGGATCGGCGATACATTCCCGCAAGTAGACCTCGAGCACCCCTTGACCACCGAGATCGGGGAATGGCGGCGCCGCTTGGAAGACGCCGCCGAGCGCGTTGAAGCGGACCGCGACCGGTTTCGGGCGAGGATGGCTCGCCGCGAGGAGCTGCCCGACCATGTCGAGCAATAGATTCATCTTGAGATCGAGGCGCAAGATGTCCGCCGCATGCGGGGAATTCTCGTCCGCCTTCTCGATCGGCCCGTGCTCGTCCAACGCCGAGACGGCCTGAAGCACGCGCAGATTGCGATCCGCGAAGCTGCCGATGAGCGCGGGATCGTACGGCTCGGGCAAACGGCGCCACGCAACCGGCAAGACGTCTTCGTATGCCAGTTCCTCGTAAAGGACGATGGTGTCTAAGCCTTCGTACATTGCGGTGCCGATCCGTAGGATGCGTTCTCTCTCTGGCCGTCGACGGTCAACTGTCAACCGTCAACTCATCTCATCGACTGCCCCTGATCAGGCCGAGCATGTCGTCGACGATACCTTCCTCCGGCGTCTGGTGAAAGGCATCTCGAGCCGCGCGCGCATCGGATGACGCATCCGCCATCTTCGCCACTGCCGCATCCGATTCTGCCATCGCCTGCTTCAACGCATTCAGCCACTGCTGATCCTGCGCCGTGGCATTCGCGCTCAATTGATCGAGCAGCACCCGACGCTCCTCGAGCGTCTTCGGCACGTCCTGCCATTGACCCGTCATCGCCTGCTGGACGAGCTTGTAGGTCGCGGCCATGACGCCGTCTGCAATCGGAGAGGTCATTTGTTACGTGCCTCTGTAGGAATAGCGATCCACGCGTCGCGAATCTCGTGCAACAGCGTGCCGACTTCTTCCAGCATCTCGACTTTGTTCTCGAGCGTCGCCGCGAGAAGCCTGCGGATCATGTAGTCGTACAGCTCGCTCAGGTTCGCGGCGATCTGCCCGCCCGCGGACAGGTCGAGACTCGCGTTGAGCTCACCGATGATCGCAGTCGCACGATGGATGAGCTGCGCTTTCTCGGCCATTTGGCCGTGCTCGATGCAGCCCTGCGCAGCGCGGATTCGCTCGATCGCGCCATCGATCAGCATCACGACGAGCTTGTGAGGGTCGGCCGCCGCAACGCCCCCATGCGCCGCCGTGCTGCTGTACGCGGCGAGCTTGTTCGTTTGGGGGAAAGCGGCCATTGCGTGCTCCAAAGGACTCGAAGTACCTATGGACCTTAACGGCGGATGAGCGCGGGACTTGAGCCTCTCCGCCGCCCCGAGCTCCGTACGCGCCTGCACTGCGGCCCCCGCAATTACTCCTTACCGATCTTCGGCAAGTTCGCTAATTGCTGTCCCAAATAGAGGGAAGTCGACTGCAGCTGCGCCAACAGGGAATCGAGCGCCGTAAACTGCTTCATATAGCGTTGCTCGATCACCTGCATCCGCGCATCCAAGGCGGCTTGATCGTCCTGCAAGCGTTTCGTGCGGTCGTCGAGGGACTTGTTGCGATTGGCGATCGAGCCGTCGGCGGACAGATGCGGCGAGACGATAGAGTCCAGCCGCACGGCGACGCCGTTCTCCGAGCTGAAGATGCGCTGTACGGCTTGGAAGTCCGCTTCCATCGCTTCGCGCAGCTTTGCCTGATCCAGCTCCAGCTTGCCGTCGAGCTTCATCGTGATGCCGATGCTGGAGAGCGTTCTGTAATCGCCGGTCAAGCCGTCGATGGGACGACCGAGCTCGCGGCGCAAGTTGCTTTCGATGTTGCGCACCAGCGGGTCACCCAGTAGGGGGCCAGCCTTCTGCGTCGCAGCGTCATAGCTCTGCAGGCTCGCTAGCGTGCTCGCCGCGGAGTTGTATTGCGTCACGAACGCATTGATGCGCGTCGTGAGCGTATCCAGATTGCGGCTGATGTTGAGCGATAGCGTATTGTCTGGATCCGCTTTGCGCAGCGTCAAGGTGACGCCGTCGATGGCTTCCTTGATCGTGTTGGATGCGCTCGTATGCAGCACGCCCGCGATCTCGATCTCAGCATCGAGCGCCTCGCGCGCAACCGTATAGTTCGAAGCATTGTCCGACGGGTAGGTAAGCGCATCCAATCCGCCGTCGCCGCCGGACGCGCTGACCGAAATCGCGTTGGCAGCACCGGTTTCCTGTGCCGTGAGCACCAGATGAGACCCATTCGTCCCGTTCACGATCGTGGCGCGAATGCCGGTATTGTCTTCCGCGCGATTGATCGCGTCCCGGATGCCTGCGAGGCTCGAGCTCTCGCTGTCGATCTCGACCGTAAAGCTCTCTTCGCCCACTGCGAGCGTGAGCGAACCCGTGCCGACCGTGCTCGCCCCGCTCTCGTATGCGGCTGACGAGATCTGTTGCGCCGTTGCGAGCTGCAGGACCCTGACGTCGTAACTGCCGCTCTGCGCGGAAGCGAGCGCGCTCGCGGTAAAAACTTCTTCGTCGCTCGATTTCGCCGCGAACACGTTGAACGAGGGCGCCAACTTCAACGGAGAGAGCGTCGACTGCAACGAGCTCAGCGCACCCTTCAAGCTTCCCATCGCGGAAATCTGCACCGCGACTTGCGACTGTTGCGTCGTGATCTGCGTCTGCTTCGGTGCACGCTCCGCCGCCACGAGCTGCGTCACGAGCGAGGCGAGATCCATGCCCGAACCGACACCGAGGGACTGAAATGTCGCCATTGCTTACTCTCTCTTCACGCGACCACGTCGAGAAACACTGCGCCGTTCTCTTGCAAGGCGCGGGCCACCCGCAGGGCCTCTTCGCCGGGAATTTGCCTGATCACCTCGCCTGTCGTCGCATCGCGCACTCGGACGATGACCCGACCGCTCTCCTCGTCCACCTGGAACTGCAATTCCCTTCGCGATGCCTTCAGGTACGAGTCGATTTGCTCCACCGCGGCCTTGACCTGCTCATGGGTCGCAACGGCGCTAGCCGGCCTCTCTTCCGCCTGGCTCGCCCCCGAGGGTCGGACTGCGCCCGTATGTTGCCCGCGAACGCTCGCACCGGCGCGTGCACCCGTCACGGACGAGCTCGGTTTCAGCGCTAGATCGTTCATCCGCGCCACCCCGAGGAACGGAAAGCGCGACAGGCAGTGAGGGTCTCGCGACCCTCACCGCCTGCCGGGATCGAGCTCGTAGTGAGCCGGATCATCGCGTCACATCATCGGCTGCTCATTAGCGGAGCAGCGAGAGGACGTTCTGCGGCACGGTGTTCGCCTGAGCGACCATCGCCGTACCCGCCTGCTGCAGGATCTGGGCGCGGGTCAACGCGGCCGTTTCGGCGGCGAAGTCCGTGTCCTGAATGCGGCTGCGGGAGGCCGAGAGGTTCTCCGACACCG
>JAAYXG010000612.1 GCA_012516015.1 Lysobacteraceae bacterium
AAACGAGATCCACTGCGATCGCGAGCAGCGCGTACGTCATGTACTTGCCGATGAGCGTCATCGTGTAGCTCGACAGATGGAGCGCCGATCCCTCGGCTACGGCGAGGTGTAGGATCGGCACGATGACGACCGTCGCGAGGAGAACGCCGAAGAAGGCCTTCGTGCCTCGATCTCCGAACAGTTGGCTCAACAGCGGGTGCGTTGCGCTCGTCATTGTGTTCATGCCTCCGCGGCTCGGCCCTTCTGCGGGAACAAGCCCCGCGGCCGTCGTTGGATGAATAGGATCAGCGCGATGAGCACGAAGATTTTTGCGAGTACGGCGCCGGCATGAGGCTCGAGTACCTGGTTGACGACGCCGAGCGACATGCCGCCGATCAGCGTGCCCCACAGATTGCCCACACCACCGAACACGACCACCATGAAAGAGTCGATGATGTACGACTGTCCGAGGTTCGGCCCAACGTTCGTGAGCTGACTGAGCGCGACACCCGCCACGCCGGCGATCCCCGAGCCGAGACCGAACGTCAGCGCGTCGACCCATTCGGTGCGAACGCCCATGGCTTTCGCCATCGGCCGATTCATCGACACCGCGCGCACCTTCAGCCCCAAGCTCGTCCGTTTCAGCACGAAGAGCAAAATGGCGAACACGATTGCCATGAACAGGACGACGTAGAGCCTGTTGTAGGTGAACGAGAGCGCCTCGTTGATCTGCAAGGACCCTGACATCCACGACGGTGTTTCGACCGGACGATTGTTCGCAGTGAAGACGTCGCGAACGATTTGCTGCAGGATGAGACTCACGCCGAATGTCGCGAGCAGCGTCTCCAAAGGACGGCCGTAGAGAAACCGCACGACACCGCGCTCGATCAAGACGCCGACTGCACCCGCCACCAGAAACGCCGCGGGAATCGCGATCAGGACAGAGACGTCGATATAGCTCGGCATCAGAAGTTGAATGACGTACGTCGTGTACGCGCCGAGCATCATCAGCTCGCCATGCGCCATGTTGATGACGCCCATCACACCGAATGTGATCGCAAGGCCGATGGCGGCGAGGACGAGCACCGAGCCCAAGCTCAGGCCGAAGAACAAGGTTTCGAACAAGCCGTACAGATTGCGCTTCGACTTGATGCTGTTCACGGCCTTCTGCGCCGCCGCACGCACTCGCTCGTCCGGTTCCGCGAAGCTGCCGTCGCTCGCACGCTCGACGAGCGCGGCCAAGCGGTTGAAGACCTCCGGGCTCAGATCGCCTTGCAAGGCGCCGACCGCGGACAGTCGCACGTCCGCCTCGGGGCTTTCGAGGTCCGCGAGCGCGAGCGCGCTTCGCATCATCGCTCGCACCTTTCGATCCGTCTCCGCGTCGATGCGATCGCGCAGAAGCGCCGCGTCATCCGCATCGAGCGAGCGCATCATTTCCGCAACGGCCGCACGGCGTACGTCCGCATCGGGGTCCGTCAGCGCGAAGCCGGCCAAGATGCCCTTGAGCTGCTTGCGCAACTGGTTGTTCGTGGTGATCTTCGTGAAATCCCGCGTGGATGCGGCCCCTGCGGGCGCGAGCGTAACGGCATCGGTCAGCGCGACCGTGTCACCCGACGCTTCGAGCACGAAAACGCGCTTGTCCTCCTTGCGGAAGTACAGCGAGCCGTCGAGCAGCGCGGCGAGCACTGCGCGCGTGTTCGGATGTCGCAGCATCGCGATCTCGTCGACGGCCTCGCGTTTGATCTTGAAATTCGTCGTCGCGAGCTTTCCGACCGCTTGTGCGAACCCGTCATCGCTCGACGCATTCGCTGCAAACGCCGCGAGCAAGGTGATGACGAGCAAGAAGCTCGGCCACCAACGCGCGGCGCGAGATCCAACAGGTCGTTCGTCGTGATTCGTGTCGATCGTCAAGGCGCTTC
>JAAYXG010000613.1 GCA_012516015.1 Lysobacteraceae bacterium
CAATCGACGAACTCGATACCGAGCTTGAAGGTCGCGTTCGTGGACCGAACGAAGTCGTCTTCGTTCAAATCGAGCAATCGGTTGAAGTACAGAATGTGCGGGATGGTCGACTCGCCGACCCCGACGGTCCCGATCGCTTCGGACTCGATCAGGCGAATCTTGATCTCGGGCGCGGCGAGGAGGCGCGCCATCGCCGCGGCGGCCATCCATCCGGCCGTGCCGCCGCCGACGATCACGATGTTGCGAATTCTGAGGTCCTGCATGGTCGTGACCGTTCCGCGCGTCGTCGTCTCAAGAGATGTCCGAGGGGCAGTACCGTTGAATGAACTCGATGTGCGAGGGCATCGAGTGGGCGGCTCTGGCGATGCCGTCGCGTATGGAATCGAGGCTGCGGCGCACCTCGTCGTGGGGTAGCATCGCCACGATAGGATCGCAGTGCTTCGGCATGATGCCTTGATTGAGCAAGACCGCGACCCAGCTCGGTGTCGTGAACAACTCTTCCTGGTAGCGGAAGATGCGGCCAGCTTCGCGAAACAGCGCGATCTTGTAGCGCAGCGTGTCCGGAATCTCCATCGTCCGGCAATAGTTCCAGAACGGCGTGTCGTCGCGTTCGGTCGCGCAATAGTGCAGGACGATGAAATCGCGCACTTGCTCGAACTCGAGCGTCATGTGACGGTTGTATTCGTTGCGGATGATCTCCGATAGCTCGGCGTTCGGAAAAAGGGAGATCAAGCGGCTGATCCCTTCCTGGATCAGATAAATGGACGTCGATTCGAGCGGCTCGAGAAAGCCGCCCGACAAGCCGATCGCGACACAATTCTTCTCCCAGAACAGCTCGCGTCGTCCCGTCGTGAAACGAATCAGGCGCGGCGAGCCGAGTGCCTCGCCATCGAGGTTCGCAAGCAGGATGGCGGCCGCTTCGTCATCGCTCATGAACTCGCTGCAGTAGATGTGCCCGTTGCCCGTGCGGCGCTGCGTGGGGATGCGCCATTGCCAACCGGCCGTTCGCGCGGTCGAGCGTGTGTAAGGTGTAAGGGGGCCTGCATGCTTGCATCCAACCGCCTGCGCGCGATTGCATGGCAGCCAGTGACTCCAGTCCACGTACTTGACGCCCAGCGTTTTCTCGATCAACAACGCTCTGAAGCCGGTGCAGTCGATGAAAAAATCGCCGTTGACGATCCTGCCGTCGGTCAGACGCAGTGCGGTGATGTTTCCGCTCTCCGGCGCTTGCGAGATCGACTCGATCTTTCCTTCGACGCGCTTGACCCCGCGCACTTCCGCGTAGGTGCGCAGGAATCGTGCGTACAGGCTCGCATCGAAATGGTACGCATAGCGGATATACGAGAACACAGAGCGTGTATCGGCCACCGGCAAGGCGAACTTGTTCAGCGCCGCGGCGACGGCACAGAGGCTGTACTGCTGAATGGGGTGTTCGTTTCCGCCTGCGAGAGCGTGCAGCCAGTACTGATGAAAATCGATCCCGTTCATGTCGACGCCATGAACGCTGAAGGGATGGATGTAGCGGTTGCCGACTCGTCCCCAGTCGATGAACTCGATCCCGAGCTTGAAGGTCGCGTGCGTCGCCTTCATGAACTCGGCTTCGTTCAATCCCAGGATGCGATTGAAATAGAGAATATCCGGGATCGTCGCCTCGCCGACCCCGACCGTGCCGATTTCCTCGGATTCGACGAGCGTGACCGATACGTCTTTCGGATTCAGAAGACTCGACAGCGCAGCCGCGGTCATCCAACCGGCAGTGCCCCCGCCCGCGATGACGATACTTCTCAGCAGCGGTTGCATCGTGTCAGGACCTGTTCTGTGCGAGGTAACCGAGCAAGCGTGCCATGTAGTCGTGATGTGACGGCATTTGCTTCACCAGGTTCTCGATGTTGCGTTTCATGTTCGCGAGAGAGTTGCGCAGCTCGGCTTCGGGCGCCCGGTCGGCAACTCGGTCGTGCCGTGACGGTCGCCGGCCCATTCCGTAGTGCAGGATCGTCCAATCCTCCTGATTGAAGGGCTCGAGATCGAAGGTGACGAGCACGCCGCGATGATCGAATTGAACGAGCTTCTGCGTGAGCTTCTCGTGTACGGCTTCCTCGCGCGCCGCGCGCCAGTAGGGCGTATCGGCGAACGGCGGCGTTTCGAACAACGCGCGATTGAAGATCGCGGCGTGCACATAGTCTTCGCTGCTTTGCCGGTTGAATTCGCGGCCTTCGAAGTCCATCTGCGTCGAGAACGGAATCAAGGACAAGAGCCGCTCGATGTCGCGGTGGAGCAGCAGCATCGGCGCGTGGGTCACGGGTTCGATGACCCATGCCGAGTGGCCGATCCCGACACAATTGCCGACCCAAGCCGCAGCTCGCGAGCCGATCGTGGCTTCTGCCGATCGTTGCGGCGCCTCGCCGTGAGCTCTGAGCGCATCGGTTTGCGACTCGGGTGCAAACACCGTGAGGCGCGCGGTGCCTCGCTGCAGCGGCGTCTCTGCTTGCCAACCGAACTCGGCGCCCGTCAGCGTGCGATGAGGCGCGCCCAAGCGATCGGTCGCTCGATGATTGCTCGCGGCGCAGAGTCGTCTGTTCCCCGCGAACGTATCGCAGAGATGCGAGAGCAGGCGCGCTTGCGTGCCTGTGCAGTCGACGTAGAGGTCTGCCGTGTGCAGCCGGCCGTCGGAAAGACGCAAAGCGGCGATTCCTCTCTCGTCGCGCTCGACGCCTTCGAGATGTCCCTCGATGCGCTGCACGCGCCGCATGTGCGGAGAAGCGGCGAAGGCTTCCCGGTACGAGAACGGATCGAATTGATAGGCATATTCGGCCCGAGAGAGGATCGGAGGGCCGTCCTGCAGCGGATGCGCGAACACGCCGCGGTTGGCCGCCGCCGCCGATACCAAGTAAGGCTCGAGCTCATCGACGCCGAAGCGCTTCAGATAATGATGAAAGAGGACGCCGCCCACGATCGGAAACGGCAAGTGAAAGCACTGGATCCAGGATTTATGCTCGCCGCCCCAGTGCACGAACTTCGTTCCCCAGGAGAACGCCGTGTTCGTGCTCAAGAGCAGCTCGGGCTCGGACACGCCGGCCTCGAGGTTGAACGTGTAAGCGCTCGGCGCGGTCAAGCTCCCATAGAACACATCCGAATCGGGGGAGGACGGGGCGTCGATCCAGGCGATCTGAAACGACGGCGGTAGCTGGGATGCGAGCGTTGCGGTCGTCAAGTGGCCAGCAAGGCCTCCGCCGCATACCGCGATTCGTTCGACCGGCGGGCCCGCCGTATTCATCTGTTCGTTCACGACAACAATCTACGCACCACCGGCGACGAGAGGCGCGGTGCCCGACGCCGCACCGATTTGGCTGAGGAACGTGCGGTGATCGGGTGTCTTTCGTACCGCGGCACGCACCTCGTTGCGAATATCAGCCGCATTCTTCACGAGCATCTGCTCCGGCGCCGCATCGGCGCGCCGATCGTAGCCTCGTGGAAATAGATTCTGGCCGAGCAGCACGGAAATCCAACTCGGCGGGAGGAATACGCCGAATTCGTACTTGATGATGAGCCCGCGTGTCATCCACGCGGCGATCTTCTCCTGGAGGCTGTCCGGAAGCTTCATGTTCTGATAGTGCAGCCACATCTCGCCGTCGTCTCTCTGGTTTGCGACGTAGTGGAGCAGTATGAAGTCGCGAACCCGTTCGAAATTGAGTCCCATGCGACGGTTGTACTCGTCGATGTCTGCAGGGTGAAACTCTTTGGTCGGGAAGAGCTGGATGAGCTCGGTGATCCCCTCCTGAATGAGGTGTATGGAGGTGGATTCGAGCGGTTCGAGAAATCCGCCGGACAGGCCGATCGCGACCACGTTCTTGTACCAGAAGTAGCGGCGGCGACCTGTCTTGAACCTGAGCTGTTTCGGCGTCGTGAGCGGTGGGCCCTCGAGATTGCTGAGCAGCACCTCGGCGACTTCGTCATCTGAAACGAAGTCGTTGCAGTAAACGAAGCCGTTGCCGACGCGGTGCTGCAGCGGAATGCGCCACTGCCAGCCGGACTTTCGCGCGGTCGCACGCGTGAAGGGGGTGAGGGGGCCGCGTCCTTCGCACGCGACGGCCATCGCGCTATTGGAGGGCAGCCAGCAGCTCCAATCCTCGTAGCCCGCCTTCAACGCCTGTTCGATGAGGACTCCGCGAAAGCCCGAGCAGTCCACGAATAGATCCGCTCGCACCACCTCGCCGCGATCGAGCTTCACGGACTCGACGAAGCCGGTCTCGGGGTGAAGGGTCGTTTCGACGACCTTTCCTTCCGTGCGAACGACGCCGTTGCGCTCCGAGTATGCGCGCAGGAATCGCGCATAGCGTCCCGCGTCGAGCTGATATGCGTAGCGAAACGTCGATTCGATCTTAGAGTAGTCGGTGTCGGGGAACTTGAACCGCGTCGATTCGGCAAGCATGACCGGCAAGGAATATTCGTCCAGTCTGCTCGTGTCGCCGAGCGCGCGCAGCCTCAGCCAGAAATGATAGAAGGGGACGCCGTTGACGTTCGGACCGAAGTCCCCGAAGGGATGGAGGTAGCGGTCCCCGATTCGGCCCCAATTGCAGAATTCGATGCCCAGTTTGAAGGTCGCCTCCGTTTCCTTCATCAGGGTCGCTTCGTCGATATTCAGCGTGTTGTTGAAGCTCCGGATATGCGGCAGCGTGGCCTCGCCGACACCGACGGTGCCGATCTCTTCGGATTCGATCAGCCGTATCGACAGCGGTAAACCGTGGAACTTGTGCGACAGCGCGGCTGCGGTCATCCACCCAGCCGTGCCGCCGCCGAGGATGCACACGCTTTCGATTTCTTTTCGCACGTAGACTTATCCCGAGGGCTCAACGTCCCTCGATTTCAGCAGAGCGAGCTCGGTGAGGATACGCGATCACTCGCTCGCGCGGAACGACGCGCGATTGGAGCGCGCGACGAGCGCGCGCTCGCGCGCGTTATTTGTTCATTTTGCCGCGAATTTCGTCGGCAACGACTTGTGCGCCGAAAATCTCAGGCGCTTTCGCGAGCCCTGGGAACGAGGCTTCATCGCCTTTACCCATCTGGATCACGAGAACGGTCTGCGGCACGGTCGGAGGAGTCCAGCGCTCCAGTACTTGATAAGGCACGTCGCCGCCGCCGAAGCCGCCCGTGCTCGGGCCACCGCGCGTCATGGCGTCAGACGCGCCGGGCGTTGGAGTCGATCCCGCCCCACCCGCGCCAGTCCCGGCGGACTCACCGCCCACGAATCCGCCGCCCGTACGGGCCTTGAGATCGTCCTGCTCGAGCAGCTGAACGTTCTGCGTCGTCGTTTCGATCACCGCGAACCATTCCTGGCCCGACTCGAGCGTGAGCTCGGCCGCTCGCAGCATCGCAAACTCCGCAACCTGCGCGCGCGACATGCCTCTCGCACCCGTATAAGCGACCGTATAGCGTCCGTCGTCTCTCGGCGCGGTGACATAGCCCGAGCTATTGAGATCGGCAGCGGCCTGATAGGACGGAGCGGGTGCCGACGCACACGCTGCCATGAGGACGGCCGCTGTCGCATACAAGAGGTGTTGTTTCATAAATGACCTGCACTTCATTCGAAAAGGGCGGAGACGAATGTCTCCGCCCACTCCCATTTCGAACCCTGGGACTTCCTCAGAACTGGTATCGCAGACCCACGACCATGCGGCGGTCGTTGAGGAACGCGAAGCGAGGCGCTGTCTGCCCTTGCTCGTTCAACAGCATAAACGCCTTCTCCTTGCGATCCAGGACGTTGGAGATCGAGGCACGCACCTGCAGGTGCTCGTTGAAGTCGTACCTGAACGAGGCATCCAGGAAACCGCCCTTGTCCGTGTAGATCGGGTTACCCGTCACCCAGTCGCGGTAGGTCGTGAGGTACTCGGAGCGCCAGTTGTACGCCAACCGGATTTCGAGCTTCCGATCCTGGTAGATGCCCACGATGTTGGCGATGTGCTCGGATTGTCCGAGCAGATCGTCCACGCCGAAGCGGAACGACGTCACCAGGTCGTCAGGGACGCCGTCACCGTCCGCGTCGACGCCGCCGCCCGGCGGATCCGCCTTCGCTTGGATGTTGGTGTAGTTGGCCTGCAGACCCAGGTGGGACATCCAGCCCGGCAACATGTCGTAGAACTGTTGGTACGCCAGCTCGAAGCCGTACAACTCGGCTTTCGCCTGGTTGACCTGACCGCTATAAACGACCTCTACCGTTCGCCCATCCAGCGTGATCGTGTCGAGATACTCATCTCCGTTCGAGATGATGTTCTTCAGATCCTTGTCGAACACGGCCGCCGAGAAGTATCCGCCCGGGAAGTACCATTCGAACGACAGGTCCAAATTGACCGCCGTCGTCGGCTTCAGGTTCGGATTACCGCGGGTAAGCCTGATTCGATCCAACGAAATGTTCTGCGCGCCGCGGTCCACACCGAACATCGGATCGTTCTCATCCGTGATCGGCGGGAAGCTCGTCCTCGTCGTGTTCGCTTGAACGAGCCGCGAAGCTCGCAGATCCTGCACGTTCGGGCGGGTGAGGGCCTTGCTGGCACCGAAGCGCACCAGCATGTTGTCGTTGAGGTTCCACTTCAGGTTGAGAGACGGCAGCCAGTCCTCGTCCGTTTGATCGACCACAATGTCGGTCGCAGCCTGCTCGAGGAAAGCGGTCGTCTCCGGCAGGAAGTCGCGCGGGTGATCGCGGTCTTCCGCATCCGGTGTTCTCGGCGCATCCGGCGTGGACGGGGTCTGCGTATCCTCGTCGAACGCCTGATATGCGAGCGCACCGTTGGATGCGAGGTCCGTCTTGACGTACCGGACGCCGATATTGCCGTCGAACGACATGCCGTTGCTGAAATCGGAGCCGAAGTCGAAGCGGATGTAGGCGCTCGTGTTCTCTTCCGTGATGTCCGAGATGTCTTCCGGCCGATAGATGCCCTTGTTGGTCGCCGCATCGCCACGCGGCTGCCACGGGTGATCCGAGGCGAGGTCCGGCTCGTTGTCGATGAAGTTGCGCATCGCGCCGTAGTTCAGCAGGAGATCCCGACGGATATACGGGAACTTCGTATTCGGCCCTTGGACGACGCCGCCGCGGAAGAAGTTGGAGAAGTCGACCAATTCGTGTGCCGGAGAGTCGAACTGGGACAGGATACCTGCACCGCCTTGCCAAGCGGGCGCGATACCGCCCCAGTTGAGCCCGATTTCCTTGTTCGTTTGCTCACGCTCCGAATACCGAGTGCCGAAGCGCACGGCCTTGAACCAGTCGCCGTCGAAGTCGTACTTCGAATCGACACGGAACGCACGGAGGTCGCCCGTGCCTTCCCGGAACGAGTCGGCAGCGAACTGCCAATTCGCGCCGTTCGGGTCGGCGGGCGATGTCGGGCTTGGGAGCGTACCGGACCCACCCGATCGCGTATTCCCCATGTTGATCGCCGTTCTCGGATCGACCTCGAAGCGGATACGAGGCTCGTCGAGCGCGGGCTTGGTCCAAACGTTCGAGTAGAAGAGGGCGCCGCCCCACACCTCTTCGTAATCCGCGTCCGCCTTGGTGAGCTGCGCATCGAACTCGAAGTAGAGCCGATCCGTCGCATTCCACTTGAGGTTGAGACTCAGATCTTCGGTCGTCGATCTCTCGTGCTTGCCGATGCCGAGCGTCGTAACGCCCAATCCATACGCGCCGATCCAGGAATCGCCGGCGTCCGATACCCAGCCGGATTCCATCAAGCCTCTGGCCGGCACCATGACTTCACAATCGCCGGGCTGCACGGGCTGACCGCCGGGGCCGCTACAGGTCGCGATGCCGGGCGTAGACCAGTTTTCGTTGTACACCACGTCCGTCATGGTGAAACGTCCGCCAAGGGCGCGGTCCGGGAACCACTCGGTCGTACGCTCGAGGCTGTCGATCTCGTTTTCGACGCGCGCGTACTTCAATGTCGCGCGTACTGTGTCGCGCTGCCATTGCGCGGCGAGGTAGTAGCTCGTGCGGTCTCGATCCACTTCGTTCGTGCGGAGCTGGAAGCCCGGCACGTAGGCGCGGATGTTCTCGGGAGGAACGCCGTCGAACCTGCTGGGACCCTCTGCCTCCGGCTGTGATACGTCGGTTCGCGGCGTCGGCGCACCTTGCTGCCAACCGTTGATCATCGAATTCAGCTTGGAGTTGGAGACGGATGCCAAAAGGCCGAACTCGCCAGCATCCGTATCCCAGCGATCGCCCAAGATCGCGCTGAACGAGGGCGACCAATCTTCGCGCAGATCCGTATACGTGGCCTCCGCCGCGACGGCCATCACGTGGCCGGAACGGTCGAATGGCTCGAGCGTGCGAAGGTTGATCGTGCCGCCGATGCCGCCTTCGATGAGATCGGCGGATTGGTTCTTGTACACGTCCACCGCGCCGACGAGCTCGGGCGGGATGCTGGACCAATCGAGCGCGCGTCCGCCGTTCGCAGAGAACGCGTCGCGGCCGTTGAACTCCGAACGGACGAATCCAAGACCGCGAATCAGGTTGCCGCGCCCTTCGGGAGACGGGAAGTCGGGAGAGGCCCCGCCGAAGGGGAAGCGCGTGACCGTGACGCCAGTGACACGCTGCAAGGCTTCCGCAACCGACA
>JAAYXG010000614.1 GCA_012516015.1 Lysobacteraceae bacterium
GCACATCGATCTCGCCTCGAGCTACTACCCGGAACCTTACGAGCTGGACGAGCTGATCGCGCTGACCGATATCCGCGCCTTTGCCGGCAAGCGTTACGGCGATCTTTCGGGCGGCCAGAAGCGGCAAGTCCAGTTCGCGATGGCGATTTGCGGTCGCCCGCTCGTGCTGTTCCTCGACGAGCCGACGGTGGGACTCGATGTCCAAGCCAGGGCGCGCATGTGGTCGACGATTCGCGTGCTCATCCAGCAAGGCTGCTCGATCGTTCTCACGACTCACTACCTCGAGGAGGCCGAGGCGCTCGCCGATCGCGTTGCGGTCATCGCGAAAGGCAAGCTGATCGCGGAAGGCAGCGTGCGCGAGATTCGCTCCCTCGTCGCGCGTAAGACGATCTCGTGCGCGACGACGCTATCGCCCGAGTCATTGAGAACCTGGAGCGGCGTGCAAGCCGTCGTCGTCGAGGACGGTCGAACGAAGCTCACGGTCGTCGAAGCCGAACCGATCGTTCGCAAGCTGCTCGCCGCCGATGCACACATCGAAGATCTCGAAATCCATCGTGCCGGACTCGCCGAAGCCTTTCTCGAGCTGACTCGAGAGAAAGTGCCCTCATGAGCGCGCCGAGCGCCGCGCCCTATGTCGGGCATCGCACGATGACGCGCAAGCGCATGCTGCGCGCGTATGGCAAAGAGCTGAAGTACGAGTGCCTGCGAATGCTGCGCACGCCTGCGTTCGCCATTCCGACGCTGCTGTTTCCGACTCTGTTCTATCTGCTCATCGGCTTCATCTTCGGCGCGTTCAAAGCGGCCGATCCCAACGTACAGCTCTATTTCTTCTTGGGTTTCGCGACGATGGGCGCCATGACGCCGGGGATGTTCAGCTTCGGTGTCGGACTCGCGTCGGAGCGAGAGCGAGGATTGCATCGGCTGAAGCGCGCGCTGCCGATGCCGCCGGGCGCCGCACTGCTCGGCAAGATCGCGTTGTGCGTCGTCAGCGTCACTGCCGCCGTCACCCTTCTGGCGGCTTCGGGTATCGCGTTCGGTACGGTGCCCATGACATTCGCGCGCTTCGCCTCGGTCATGCCGGTGCTGGCGGTGGGTGCGATCCCGTTCTGCGCGCTCGGCTTGATGATAGGCTCGATGACGGGAGGACGCAGCGCGCCGGCGATCGTCAACGTGCTTTATATGCTGATGCTCTATTTGTCCGGGCTGTTCATCCCGCTGCCGGATTCGATCGAGAAGATCGTCGTCATCTCGCCCGCGTTCTACTTGCACCAGTTGACGCTAGCGAGCGCCGGCGCGCACAGCACGCTGATCGGCGGCGCGCTCACGCATGTCGCCGTGCTCGTCGCGATGACGCTGCTCTTTACCGTGCTCGCGGCGAGAAGATTCGTTCGAGAAGATTGATACGCCGTGATCTCGTGGCGTCGCTCGCTGCACAGACGCTAGTTGTTCAGCCAGTACACGACCGCGATGCTCGCGCCGGCGATGACGACGATCCAGCGCAGCAGCGTCGGATTCATCCACGCGGCCAAGCGTCCGCCGAGCGCACCGCCGACGAGCGCGCCGACGGCCATCACGGCGGCGGCGGACCAGATCACATAGCCCGACCACAACAAGAAGAGGACGGCGGCGACGTTCACGACGAACGCGAGCACCTGCTTCAAAGCGTTCAGTCGCGTGAACGAATCCGCGCTCGTCAAGCCGAGCACCGCGACGATCAAGACGCTCATCCCAGCGGTGAAAAACCCGCCATAGATGGATGCGGCCAGAATGGCGACGATCGTGAGCGCGCTCGTGCCATCATTCTGCTCTTGCTTCGCCGTACGACGAAGCACCCACGCTCGGACCGGCTCTTGAATCGCGAGCA
>JAAYXG010000615.1 GCA_012516015.1 Lysobacteraceae bacterium
ATCATCGAGGACAACTGCTTCATCGGAGCGCGCTCCGAAATCGTCGAAGGGGTCGTCGTCGAAGAAGGCGCCGTGATTTCGATGGGCGTCTACATCGGCGCGAGCACGCGCATCTACGATCGTGAGCGCGACGAAGTCACCTACGGCCGCGTACCCGCCGGCGCCGTCGTGGTGCCCGGCAATCTCCCGGCGGCGAACGGCAAATACAGTCTCTACTGCGCCGTCATCGTCAAGCGCGTGGACGCGCAGACGAAGGCGAAGGTGGGCATCAACGCGCTACTCCGTGAGTAGCGCTGCCGGGTTGACGGTTGACAGTTGACGGTTGACGGCCCGAAACGCGCATTCGCGCGCCAAGAGCGCCTAGCCAGTACGCATTGATCAGTACTCGTAGCGGGGATCGACTCAGCGGACTCTGGCTGTCAACTGTCAACCGTCAACTGTCAACCCGAGGGGCGCTGTGCGCCCCGAGCATCAGCCGTAGCGGCCAGTAATATAATCCTCAGTCGCCTTCTTCCCCGGGTTCGTGAAGATCTTCGCGGCCTCGTCGAATTCGATGAGCTCACCGAGGTACATGAACGCCGTGTAGTCGGAGACGCGCGCGGCCTGCTGCATGTTGTGCGTCACGATGAGCACGGTGACCTGGTCGCGAAGCGTCGAGATCAATTCCTCGATCTTGGCCGTTGCGATCGGATCGAGCGCGGAGGTCGGCTCGTCGAACAGGAGAATTTCGGGCGTCGTCGCGAGCGCGCGTGCGATACAAAGGCGCTGCATCTGACCGCCCGAGAGGGCGAGCGCGGAATCCTGCAAACGATCCTTCACTTCGTCCCATAGGGCCGCGCCGCGAAGCGCCTTCTCGACCTCCTCCGCGAGCGTCGCGCGATTGCGCACGCCGCGCAGACGGAGCCCGTACGCCACGTTCTCGAATACCGATTTCGGGAACGGGTTCGGCTTCTGGAATACCATGCCGATGCGCATCCGCACTTCGATCGGATCGACATGTTCTCCGACGAGATTGAGGTTATCCGGATGCAGGGTGATGCTGCCCTCGTAGCGCGTATCGGGCTGTAGATCGTGCATGCGATTGAAGCAGCGCAGGAACGTGCTCTTGCCGCAGCCGGACGGCCCGATGAGCGCCGTCACCTGCTTATCTGCGATGGGGATGGTGAGATTCTTGAGCGCGCGATGCTGCCCGTAGTAGAAGCTCAGGTTCTCGACGGCGGCTTTGACTTCGAGCGTTCGCACCTTGCGCGTGTCGCCTACGGTGACCGAGATCTTCGGGCTTTCGCCGCGCTCGGGCGTTCCGGCCGGGACGGGTTGATCGTTTCGCAATGAGTGTTCCTCGCCGCTTCGCTCCCCAACCTGCGGAGGCAATTGTGCGCGAGCCATCGTGCTGGAATCCATCATTGTCTACCTGTCGCTCGGACGATCGTGTAAATCGGAGCAGAGAACCGCCATTACCAGTTGATCTTCTTGCGGTAGCGATAGCGGATCCATATCGCAACGCCGTTCATGAGCAGCGTCATCCCGAGCAGGATCGCGCCTGCTGCCGCGGCATTCGACTGGAATGCCGGATCGGGCCGCGAGACCCAGTTGAACATCTGGATCGGCATCGCCGTGAACGGGTCGTTGAGCCACCCGAACGAGATGAACGGAAATTCGCTCGTGAACGGCGACTCCGGCAAAAAGGCGATGAAGCTCAATGCGCCGATCGTAATGATCGGCGCCGTCTCGCCGATCGCACGCGACAGACCGAGGATCATGCCGGTGAGGATGCCCCCCGTCGAATACGGCAAGACGTGGTCTTTCGTGACCTCCCAACGCGTTGCACCGAGACCGTACGCCGCTTCGCGTATCGCGTTCGGCACGGAACGAATCGCTTCTCGTGTGGCCACGATCACGATCGGCAAGATCAAGAGCGCGAGCGTGAGCCCCGCGGCCGCGATGCTTTGGCCGAGATCGAACTGATACACGAACAAGCCGAGCGCGAGCAGTCCGTACACGATCGAGGGCACGCCCGCGAGGTTCGTCACGTTGATTTCGATGATCGCCGTGAACCAGTTTTTCGGCGCGTACTCTTCGAGATAGATCGCAGCCGCCACCCCGACGGGGACGGCGCAGACCGCGGTCACGATCATGATCAGCGTCGTGCCGACCCACGCAGCCAGGATGCCGGCGCGCTCGGCGCGCCGCGAAGCGAAGTTCGTGAAGAAATCCCAGGTGAAGCGCTCGGAACCGTCGCGGACGAGGTCGATGAACAACACCGCCAAAATCGCGAGGCAAACGAGCATCACGAGCAGGCCGACGATGACGAAGACCTGATCGAGCACTTTGCGCCGAGACAGCCCGTCGCGAACGAGCTTCGGGTCGAGAAACGTCGCGATGGCTGGGTTGTCGCTCATCAGTACGCCTCCCGGAAGCGTCGCGTAAGAGAGAAGCCGATGACGTTGAAGACGAGCGTCATGATCATGAGCACGAGACCCGCCGCGAAAATGCTCTGGTACCCGACGCTTCCATGCGGCAGATCGCCGAGGCTCACCTGAACGATGTAAGCCGTGATCGTGGCCGCGGGCTGGGTGGGGTCGAACGTGAAGTTCGGCTGCATGCCGGCCGCGATTGCGACGACCATCGTCTCGCCGACCGCACGCGAAATGCCGAGAATGAACGCGGCCGCCAAGCCGGAGAACGCGCCGGGCACGACCACGTGCAGAGCCGTTTGCAGACGAGTTGCGCCCATCGCATACGAACCTTCGCGCATGTAGCGCGGCACCGCGCGCATTGCATCCTCGCTGAGCGAGCTCACGTACGGCACGATCATCAGCCCGATCACGAGGCCCGCGCTCAGCATGTTGAAGCCCGGCAGATCGGGCATGAGCCATTGCAACGCCGGCGTCACCATCGTGAGCGCGAAGTAACCGTAGACGACCGTCGGCACGGCGCCCAAGAGCTCGAGAATGGGCTTGACCGTCTCGCGTAGCCTGCTCGGTGCGAACTCGCTCAAGTAGATCGCGATCAGCGTGCCGAGCGGCACGGCCACGAGCAGCGCAACGATCGTCGTCGTGAGCGTTCCGGCGACGAGCGGCAGGATGCCGTAGCGCGCATCCGCGAACAACGGCGTCCACATCGTGCCCGTCAGGAACTCGACGATTGAGACGTGCTCGAAGAACGCGCTCGATTCGATGAGCAAAATGGCGACGATGGCTAGCGTGGTGAATACCGCCACCAAGCCCGCGGCCAGCAGCAATAGCTCGACCGCGCGATCGCGCAACTTCCGGTATCTCAGCGCGGCGCGCGAAAGAGCCGGTGTGAAATCTGTGGCGCTCAAGACTAGATCTTTGGCAACTCTACCGCTTATGACAGCACGCAGCTTGGCGGGCGCGCGCCGGGGGCGAACTTTACCAGAGCGACGCCGAGAGCGGATGGTGTAGGTCGGAATTCATTCCGACTCATTCTCCGGTTCCGATGTCTGCTGGTCGGAATAAATTCCGACCTACATGGACGTTGGAAGTGCTGGGCTAGTCCGGAACATTGCCCAGCCGGCCTACAGGAGCTGTACGATCGCACGAGGTCGCGCTTCTTACCGGCGACAGTCAACTGTCCACCGTCAACGCGTACAACGCTCACAGCTTCCCTTCCCTTGCCAGCAGATCGTCGATCGTTACGCCGACCTCAGGCGTGCCGCCGAACACGGTGCCTAGCTTCTTGTCTTGGAAGTGCTTGAGGGCGAGTCGATAGGCGTCATCGGGCAGCGGGACATAGCCCACTTCCTGCGCGAGCGCAGGGCCTTCGGTGAGATAGAACTCGATGAGCTCGCGCACCTCGGGACGCTTCGCGGCAGCCTCGCTCACGTAGATGAACAAGGGGCGCGACATCGGCTCGTAGCTTCCATCGATGACCGCCTCGATGCTGGGGGCCACGGGCTTTCCGGCTTGATTCACGATGGGAACGGCGCGAACGCGCTCCTTGTTCTCGACGTAGTAGGCGTAGCCGAAGTAGCCGAGCGCATTTCTGTTGCTCTCGACGCCTTGAACGATCACGTTGTCGTCCTCGCTTGCAGCGAAGTCGCCGCGGCTTGCCTTGGACTTGCCGTTCACCGCCTCCGTGAAGTAGTCGAAGGTGCCCGAGTCGGCACCGGGCCCGAACAGCGCGAGCGGCTCCGCCGGCCACTCGGGGCGCACTTGATTCCAGCGAACGACGCGGCCCTGCGCGGACGGCTCCCACATCTTCCTGAGATCGGCGATCGTGAGCGATTTCACCCAAGTGTTCTTGGGATTGACGACGACCGTGAGCGCATCGAAAGCGACCGGCAACTCCGTGTATCTCACACCGGCTTTCCGGCACGCTTCCATTTCCTCCTTCAGAATGGGGCGCGATGCATTCGAGATATCCGTCTCGCCGCGGCAAAACTGCTTGAAGCCGCCGCCTGTGCCCGAGATGCCGACGGTCACACGCACCTTGCCGCGCTTCGAGAGCTGGAACTCCTCGGCGACCGCTTCTGCAATCGGAAACACGGTGCTCGAGCCGTCCATCTTGACCATCGCCTGCGCCGATGCGACGGGCGAAATCGCCATTGTCGCGAACAGAGCTGCTCCGAGTACGCCAAGCGTGTGCCGCAACTTCATGTGTCTGGACCTCACCGCGTCGCCGAGTGGCCTTTGGAACGCGCGCAGTGTGCCAATCCTTCATTACAGTTCTGTTACGAGGTGGCCGAGCGTGCCCGCGGTTTCGGGCCCGATACGTGTCATTTCGTCGTACGTTCGCCATGATCGCTTGCCGCGACGAAACACGTTCGCTATAAGTCCGCGACTTTTTGCATCCGCCCGCCTCTCCTGGAGCCAGCCCCTTGTCCAGCGCCCCCTCTCCCTCGCTCGCCCTCACTCAGGAGCTGATTCGCCGCCCGTCCGTCAGCCCGGAGGATCAGGGGTGCCTGCAAATCATCGGTGAGCGCCTCGAGGCGCTCGGATTTCGAGTAGAGCGGATGCCGTTCGGCCCGGTCGAGAATCTCTGGGCCCTTCACGGAGACGAGGCTCCCGTGCTGTGCTTCGCGGGTCACACCGACGTCGTTCCGACGGGCCCGCGAGAGGAGTGGCACACTGACCCGTTCGAACCCGTCATTCGCGACGGTGTGCTCTACGGGCGCGGCGCGGCCGACATGAAAAGCGGTCTCGCCGCCATGATCACGGCAACCGAGCGTTTCATCGCGAAGCACCCGAAGCATGCAGGCACGCTGGCGTTCCTGTTGACGAGCGATGAAGAAGGGCCGTCGGTGGACGGAACACGGCGCGTGATGGAAGTGCTCGAAGCGCGCGGCGAGAAGATCACGTGGTGCGTCGTCGGAGAACCGACGAGCACGGATACGCTCGGCGATGTGATCAAGATCGGCCGGCGCGGCTCGCTCTCAGGCAAGCTCACGGTACACGGCGTCCAGGGGCACGTGGCCTACCCGCATCTCGCGGACAATCCCGTGCACGCGGCAGCCCCGGCCCTCGCAGAGCTCGCGAGCCGGGTCTGGGACAAGGGAAACGAGTTCTTCCAACCGACGACGTTTCAGATATCGAACATCAACGCAGGCACCGGCGCCCCGAACGTGATCCCAGGCGAGCTGAAAGCGCGCTTCAACATTCGCTTCTCGACCGAACAGACGGTCGAGAAGCTGCAGCAGACGATCACCGAGATTCTGAACCGCCACAAGGTGAACTACACGCTCGAGTGGTTCGTGTCGGGCTTGCCTTTCTTCACACCGCCGGGCGAGCTCTCGAACGCCGTGGTACAAGCGATCAAGGAGCACACCGGCCGTGTGCCTGAGCTGTCGACGACGGGCGGCACGTCGGACGGTCGGTTCATCGCGCCGACCGGCGCACAGGTCGTCGAGCTCGGCGTCATCAACGCGACGATTCACAAGGTCAACGAGAACGTGCGCGTCGCCGACATCGATACGTTGTCGGCGATGTACGAGCGCGTCATGGAGCTACTGCTCGTGGAGCAGTAGCTCAGGGGATAATGACTAGGGGATAGGGGGTAGTCAGAGCAGCAGCCGCGCTGCTGCGTCTTTATTCTGACTATCCCCTACCCCCTATCCCCTAGACACTTCCACTGCGCTCAGTGGCGGCACGGACGTTTACGATCACGCCGTAGGTCGCGAGTACTGCGAGGCTGATCAAGACCCACCAGGGCATCGACAACCCCAACAGTGTCCAGTCGACAGTGCCGCATTCGCCGGATCCGGCGAGCACCTTCGTCACGACTTCTTTGAGCGGGAGGATCTCCAGCATGTAGTCGAGGTCGGCGCCGCACGCCGCGACGGTGCCTGGCGGCTGGGCTTGGATCCAGATGTGCCTCGCGGCAATGGCGATGCCGCCGAGCGCCGCGAGCGCGAGCAGGCCGGCATACACGAACGCACCGATGCGGCGAGGATTGTGAAGCGCCGCGATCAAGAAAAGAACGCCGACGACGATCACCGCCACGCGCTGAAAGATACAGAGCGGACACGGCGCGAGCCCGAGCACGTGCTCCGCATAAAGCGCGTACCCGAGCAGCGCGGCACACGCTAGAAATCCGAGCCCGTTGCCGAGCCGGCGGCTGACCGGAAGCTGCATCGTCGGATTCTTCCGTTTTGATTCTTCTCGCGAGAAATCACGTCCGCGGCGAACGCGTCTTCACGTGCTGCTCGACGTCCTCAATTGACAGGTGACGGATGTCTTTCCCATACACCATGTAGACGACGTACTCGCACACGTTCTTCGCATGATCGCCGATCCGTTCGAGAGCACGTGCCACCCAAAGCACGTCGAGGGCGCGTCGAATCTGGCGCGGATCCTCCATCATGAACGTGATGCATTGACGCTGGATGGCTTCGTATTCTTCGTCCACGAGGCG
>JAAYXG010000616.1 GCA_012516015.1 Lysobacteraceae bacterium
AATGCCGGTCTGCTCAACCGATGCCGCGGGCGGGGGTGCTGCCGCATCCTCCGACGGCTTTGAACAGGCAAGCAGCGTCAGCGCCGCGCCAGCGATCACCATGTACGAGTGCTTCATCGTGTGTGCTCCTTTGATCGTGGTTACGGCTCTTGCACACGCAAGTGCCTAGCGAACTGCAGAAAGATCATGTCGCGGCGACGCGTGCGCCCCCTACTCGGAGTGCTCACTCCCCGCCAACCATGCGATCAGGATGTTCATGTTGCGCAGGTATTCCGCAGTCGAGATCGACATCGTTCCCGGCGGTGCCTGGAACGGCGATGTATCGGTGCTGTCGCCGACGTGGGTCGTTGCAAAGTTGCCGGGCGCGACCTTCTTTTGTCCCGGACCGCGGTATGGATGGCTCGTCTGCGGAAGCTGTGCGGGCCAATAGCCTTCCGCATTCAGCGAATCGAGCGTTCTTCTCGCTTGCCCGTCGAGATCGGCCTCGCCTGCCGGCGCATATCGCTGTGCGAAGAAGCGCGGGAACTCGACGACACCCTCACCCGGAGTCAGCGGCGATCTCTTCGCGAGCTCTTTGGGATCCGCGCTTCTCGCCTGCTCATAGAGCTTGCGCAGGGCGGCAACGTCGACAGCGCGGGTGCTCGAGTAATGGCCGATCGTGTCGCGCGGATCGTAATCGACGTAGTACTCGCCGTTGACGACGTTCGATCCGCATCGATGCACGTAGAGCGCGCGATTCGTTTGCAGCTCGACAAAGGTCGGATGCGTCCGACCTCGAGCATCGGGCTTCGGCAATCGCACGCGCTCCAGCCAGTCGATCGCTTCCGGAACGCGCGCGAGGAATTTAGTGTCCCCCGTCAACTCGTAGAACGTGATGAGGTGACGGATGTTGCTCTCGGTCGTGTGCGTCGCCAGCGCGAGCGGCTCGTACGTGCGCGCAGCGGCCGGCTTCACGTCGAGCGTGTACTGCAACGCCCAACCCGGATTCGGCTGACCCTGCTGAGAGACCAGGAAGAAGTTCATCCCGCGCGTGATCGGATCGAGCAAACGCTCGTCGCCGAGCACTTGATAGCAGAGCAGCAGAAACGAGATGTTCTCCCACGCGACATCGTCGTTGAACGTCAGATACGACGTGTAGTCGGGGTGGCCGTCCTTCGCGAACTCATACCGCAGCGGATAGCGTTGCGGCCATCCGCCAATGGGATACTGACTGTCGAGGACGAACTGAATCGCCTTGTCGAGCGCCGCCTTGTACTTCGGATCGAGCTTCTCGACGTACAGCCGGAGCAAGAACGTCGCCGCATCGGTCGTGACCTGATCGTCGAACGTCGCGTTGCCGTAGTAGTGCTGGAATTCTTCGAGGCGCCACGCATTTCGCCCGACGGTCGCATACCAATCCTTGAGCGATCGGTCGCCCGCGAAATCGACGACATAGTTCCAACCGCCGCTCGGATGCTGCCCCCAGATCAGCGCACCGGCCACTTGCTCCGCGGCGCGGTAGTAGTACTCATCGCCCGTCGCGTGATACGCATCGAGGAACACGTGTCCCATGCTCGAGGTCCCGGGCGGCTGGAGCCAGATCATCGTTTCCCGCGCTTCCATTTCGCCCCAGCGGCGCGAGAAATCGGGCAAGTAGTTCCAGAGGTAACCGCCGCGATACGAGACTTTCTCGACCATGAAGCGCGTGGCGCGCTTCATCGTCGCCTCCACGTCGGTCCGCGGTACCGCACTGCCGTTCTCCGCGTGCGCCGTCATCAGGAACACGCTGCAAATGGCGGCAACCATCAGCCCCGCACGTGCTCGAAACCTCGTCTGCGCACCTACGCCCGTCATCGACATCCCCCCGCAAGAATGGCCTCTTTCAGGCCGTGACACCGGTGACAATGATGTGGAAGACGGGCGGCAGACGCAAGCCAAGACGCAGCGTCGAGGAATTGCCCTCTGTAGCGGCTGAGCGAAGGCGCGGCGCGCGAAGCGCGCTCTGGCTACAGCCTACAGCCCAGAGCCCAGAGCCCAGAGCCCAGAACCTACAGGAAGAGGAAAGAATCTTTCTCCCCAACGACACCTTGCGGTACGCATTCAATCAAGTCGGTTGGGTCGACAACTTCATCATCATCCCCAAGCCCGGCGTACATGCGCGCGTCGCCGAAGAGGACGTGAAGAGATACCTCGCTCAGCTCCATCGGGTCAGCCCGGAGGACACAGGCGTCTTCCGCAGCTTCAACATGCAGGATGAGTTCGACAAGGTGCAGGGTCTTTTCTTGAGCATCAAAGTCTTCAGCTGGATCGTTGCCATCGGCACGATCTTCGCGGGCGCCGTGGGCGTAGGCAACATCATGCTCATCGTCGTCAAAGAACGAACTCGCGAGATCGGCTTACGCAAGGCGCTCGGTGCGACGCCCTTCTCGATCGTCGCCATGATCATGCAGGAGTCGCTCTTCATCACCGCCGTCGCCGGCTACGCCGGACTCGTCGTCGGCGCGCTCGTGATTGAAAGCGTCGCGCAGATGCTGGAGGCTGCGGGCGGCAGTGCAGGTTTCTTCGGCGCTCCGGAAGTGGAGTTTCGGACCGCGATCGTGGCGCTGGCGGTCCTCGTCGCCGCAGGTGTGCTTGCCTCGCTGCTACCCGCTGCCAAGGCCGCGGCAGTGAATCCCATCGTCGCATTGCAGGACGAGTAAGGATCACAGCGGAAATCCGGCTCGGAACAAACGCGCGAGCGCAGGATTGGTCATTGAACTCCCTTCGGAGATGAACGATGGCCGCAAAACCCACCTCGCAGCGCAAAGAACCGCGCTTCGCTGGCTTTGATCGACAGTTCATCGGTGGCCAGTGGCGCGCCGGCAGCGGTGAAGGGTCGCTCGCCGATCGCAACCCGTATTCGGGTGACCTGCTCGTCGAGATCCCGCTCGCGAACGAGCGCGATGTGGACGAGGCACATGAGGCCGCAGTGAAAGCGCAACGCGCGTGGGTGCAACGACTACCTTCCGAACGCTCCGAGGTCATGCGACGCGCCGCGCAAGTGATGGAGACGCGGCACGACGAGATCGTAGACTGGCTCATCAACGAATCCGGCAGCGCACGCATCAAAGCCGAGCTCGAATGGGCAGCCGTGCGCGCCGTGATGCTCGAGGCCGCGTTCGCACCCTACCGCGTGGAGGGCCGCATTCTGCCCGGCGACGTACCGGGGAAAGAATGCCGCGTCCTTGCGCAGCCGGTCGGTGTCGTTGGCGTGATCAGTCCATGGAATTGGCCGCTGCAGCTCAGCAACCGTTCCGTCGCGCCCGCGCTGGCGCTCGGCAATGCCGTCGTGCTCAAACCGGCGAGCGATACACCGGTGACCGGCGGGCTGTTGCTCGCGAAGATCTTCGAAGAGGCAGGACTGCCGCCCGGTGTGCTCAACGTCGTCGTCGGCGCAGGCGGCAGCATCGGCGATGCATTCGTGTGTCATCCGGCATCTCGCGTCATTTCGTTCACGGGCTCGACGCCGGTCGGCCGAAACATCGCACGTCTCGCCGCGGAGGCGCCGATCATGAAACGCGTGGAGTTGGAGCTCGGCGGCAACTCGCCCTTCGTCGTGCTCGCGGATGCGGACCTCGACCAAGCGGTCGAAGCGGCCGTCTTCGGCAAGTTCCTGCATCAGGGGCAGATTTGCATGATTACGAACCGCTTCATCGTCGAGCAAAAGATCTACGAATCGTTCGTCGAGCACTTCACCGCACGGACGCGCGAGCTCAAGACGGGCGATCCTGCCGATCCAGAAACGTTGATCGGTCCGATCATCAATGAGAAGCAGCTCGAGGGTTTGCAGGCTCGGATCGAGGAAGCGCGCTCGAGCGGCGCGCGCGAAACGCTCGGCGGCGAAGCGCAAGGCCAGGTGTTGCCGCCCCACGTATTCGCGGATGTGACGAACGAGATGAAGCTCGCGCGCGAGGAGATCTTCGGTCCCATTGCGCCCATCATCTCGGCCGCAAACGAGGATGAGGCTATAGCGATAGCGAACGCAACGACGTTCGGGTTATCGAGCGCAATATTCAGCAGCGACGCCGAACGAGCGACTCGCTTAGCAGCGCGAATCGAAGCGGGGATGGTGCACGTGAACGATCAACCCGTTAACGATCTGCCGAACAATCCGTTTGGCGGCGAGAAGAACTCCGGCATCGGCCGCTTCGGCGGCGAGTGGGCCGTGAAGGCCTTCACGACCGACAAATGGGTCACCGTGCAGCACGAACCCAGACAGTATCCGCGCAGCGCGGATGTGCTACGTGGGCCGTGGGCGGGCGGGTAGCCGGAGCCCTTACGCACTCGCGGCATCGAGCGCCGCGGTATCCTCGGCGCTCAACCTCAACTCGGCGGATTTTGCGAATCCTTCGACATGCGCCGGGCTGGTCGCGCTCGCGATCGGCGCGGTCACGCCCTCTCGCGCGATCAACCAAGCAAGCGCGATATCGGCCGGTTTCGCAGCATGACGTGCAGACACTTCATCGAGCGCCTTCAAGATCGCCTCGCCTCGCGGATTCAAATACTTCTCGACCGCCCTCCCGCGCCTCGATTTCGCGAGGTCTTCCTGCGAGCGGTACT
>JAAYXG010000617.1 GCA_012516015.1 Lysobacteraceae bacterium
CAGACGCACTCTATCGACCCGTCGATACCAAGCCGTCAATGGATCAAAGCCGCCTCGCTTACAGGTAAGTCAGGGGTAGCCAATTTCTGGCCGTCAACTGTCAACTGTCAACTGTCAACCTGAATCACATGACTCTCACCGAACTACGCTACATCGCCGCACTTGCCCAAGAGCAGCACTTCGGACGCGCGGCAGAGCGTTGTCATGTCAGCCAGCCGACGCTGAGCATCGCGGTCAAGAAACTGGAGGAAGAGCTCGGCGTCGTGCTGTTCGAGCGCTCCAAGCAACGCGTGCTGCCGACCCCCGTTGGCGAGCGCATCGTCGCGATGGCCAATCGAGTGCTCGAGCAAACCGCGACGATCAAGGACATCGCCGAGGCAGATAAAGATCAACTGCAAGGCACGCTTGCGCTCGGCACCTTGTCGACGATCGGCCCGTACTTGCTGCCTCAGTTCATTCCGTTGCTGCAGCAAAGAGCTCGTCAGCTCTCTTTGTATATCGAAGAAGCGGAACAGCCTGCGCTCGCGCTCAAGCTGCGCAATGGGGATCTCGACGCCATCGTCACCACCGCGCCGTATGCGGAAGCGGAGATCGTGACGCAGCCGCTGTTCGATGAACCGCTCGTGCTGGTGCTGCCTGCTCATCATCGGCTGGCGCAGAAGCCGCTCGTCGCCGCGTCCGATCTGGATCCGGGCGAGGTTCTCCTGCTGGGCGAAGGTCACGCGTTCAGGGAAGAAGTCCTTCGGGCGTTCCCGCACCTCACCCCACGGGACTCGCCTCAACAGGGCGCGACCCATGCCTTCCGCGGCAGCACCCTCGAGACGCTGCGGCACATGGTGGCCTCGGGCTTAGGGATCACGATCCTGCCGCAAATGGCCGCGGAAGCCCCCCTATATGCGCCCGATTTGCTCGTAACTCGGCCGTTTGCCGATCCGGCGCCGAAACGCACGCTCCTGCTCGCTTGGCGGGTCAGTTTCCCACGACATAAGGCCATCGACCTCCTGCGCGTGGCCATACAAGCGAGCAGTTCCGCTTTTTGGCGCTACAATACTGCGCTACGGAACCAAGACGGCCAGGGAATGCTGGTAGAGAATAAGGACTGGTGAAATAAAAAGTTGACGGTTGACAGTTGGCGGTCGACGGCCAGAACGCGGTTGTTGCTGCCGATGTCTTCTAGACAGGCGACTTCGCTCCGACTGACTTTGCCGTGTAGGCATTGGTGTCGATGTGCGTACGTCGTGACCGTCAACGGTCAACCGTCAACGGTCAACCAGCGATAGCGTATATGACTCCGCTTTCTAAGATCGTGATCGTCGGCGGCGGTACGGCCGGGTGGCTTGCCGCTGCGATGCTGCGGCATCACCTGAGGCAGGATGTCTGCGAGATCACGCTGGTCGAGTCCGAAGATCTCGGCACCGTCGGCATCGGCGAATCCACCGTACCCCCTTTCGTGGGGCTACTGCGCCGCCTCGGTATCGACGAGCGCGAGTTCGTGCAGGAGACCGAAGCCACGTACAAGCTCGGTATCCGTTTCGTCGGTTGGCATCAGCACGACGACTCATATTTCCATCCGTTCGGCGTCATCGGCCGCCCGATCGAGACGCACGATTTCTATCAGTGTTGGCTGAAGGCACGTGCGCGCGGCGATCGATCGTCATTGCAAGAGTTCTCGCCCTGCAGCGTCATGGCGCAGAACGGTCGGTTCTTCCTACCGACGCGAGCGCGCAATACGCCGATCGGCGGCGCCAACTATGCTTTGCATGTCGACGCCGCGCACGTCGCGCGTTACCTGCGCGGGTATTCGGAAGCGCGTGGGCTGAAACGCATCGAAGGGCACGTCACGGAAGTCGCACGGGCAGCGAACGGATTCATCGAGCGTTTGACGCTCGAAGACGGACGCAAGATCGACGGCGACTTCTTCATCGACTGCACCGGCTTCAAAGGGCTCTTGATCGAGAAAGCGCTCGGCGTCGGATTCAACGACTGGTCGCAGTACTTGGCATGCGACCGCGCAATTGCGGTCAAGACGGAACATGCCGGGCCGATCATGCCCTATACCCAAGCGACCGCGCAGAAGGCCGGCTGGAGTTGGCGCATCCCGCTGCAGCATCGGCTCGGACACGGCTATGTCTATGCGAGCCGCTTCTGCAGCGACGCGGAAGCCAGATCGACGCTCATGCGAACGATCGACAGCCCCGCGCTCGAAGAGCCGAAGATCATTCCATTCACGACCGGCCATCGTCGGCAGCTCTGGAAAGACAATTGCCTGTCGCTCGGTCTTGCCGCCGGCTTCATCGAGCCGCTCGAGGCGACGGCCATCCACCTCATCGCCCGCGGCGTCGAGTTCTTCCTTCGCTACTTCCCGGATCGCAACTGCGATCCCGCGCTGACTCGCGAGTACAACCGTCGCATGGTCGCGGATTTCGAAGAGGTCAGAGACTTCGTCGTCCTGCACTACTGCGCAACGCAACGGGACGATTCGCGCTTTTGGCGTTGGTGCCGCGAGATCGCGCTGCCCGACTCCCTGCAGGAGCGCATCGAGCTTTTCAAGCGCCATGGCGCGCTTCGCGAAGGCGTCGACGAGCTGTTCCGCAAATCGAGCTGGCAATCGGTATTCGAAGGTATGGGAATCCGGCCCACCGGATACTGCCCGCGAGTCGACCATCTCGACTACACGCAAATCCAAGCGACGCTCGAGACCGCCCGCGAGGCCATTCGTGGCATGGTCGCCCATTTGCCGACGCACGAGGAATTCCTGCAGGCTCAAACCGGCGCCCCGACGCCGTAGGACACGAACCTGCTCCGTCAGCGCAATGCGATAGCCACAATCAATCGCCTTCCGATTGCGCTCATCGCTCGGCCTCTCCTATAAAAGACACGCACGCCGACGGGTTGCCTCCCGCCGGACATTGCGCGGTGAGCCCAGGATCCCCCAACGTTTCATGGGCTCCAATTTGCCCGCGAGCGCTCCCCCCAAAAAGGACGGAAGCTCGCGGGTTTTTTCTTGAGCCATGGTTGCGTACTAGCGCGCAGTAGGAATC
>JAAYXG010000618.1 GCA_012516015.1 Lysobacteraceae bacterium
GGAGGCAAGGTCGGCTTGGCTGTAGTAGATCATGTAGTCCTGCTGCCAGCCGTAGATATGGTGGAAGCGCTCGATCTCATTCATGTCATTGACGACGCCGATGCGCTGCTCGAGCTCCTCGAGCGGCGGTATCTGTGCACGCGCGAGCGGCAGAGCCGAAACGGTCAGCGCGAGCAACGCGGCTGAGATCGTTGCAAGACGAGCGCCGTTCATGGGCGAGCTCCAGCGATGGACGGCGGCTTCCCAGTCACGGGATTCTTGAAATGAAACGGCAACACGCCCGCTTCAGGATAGCGATCCGTGCAGCGCTCGTTCTCGTTCACTTGCCGATCCGGTCGATGTGCGCGTGACGGCGGCGGCAGCCAACTCGTGCCTGAATCCGCATCGAGGTCCTGCCAACCTTCGAAGTACGAGGCCGCCCAAGGGAAGCACAGGCGCATCGTCTTGAATTTCCAGGTGCCGCCTTCGTTCACGTACTCGTTCTCGTAGACGGCGGACAGCCAGTACTCATGATCGCGGTGCTTCGCGACTCTGCCGAACGTGCGAAACCTGCCCTGCGCGGTCTTATTGTCCGGAGCGACCGTGATGATCCCCTGCCACTGCGGCATGTCGAACAGGCGTCCCGCGACCGGCCCATTCGTACCCTCGCTCAACGTCGTACTGAGGTACCCGAGCCACAGACGGCGCAGGCCATCGCGGCCTTCCCAGACACCGTCCTGCCAATATACGCGCGGTTGCTTGGCGGTAAACAACTGCGGAATTTCCTTGAACAGAAACCGATCCTGGTAGTAGCCATAAGCATTCTGCAGTCGCTCTATGGCCTTGATCGATTCGGCTCGCTCGATGCGACGCTGCAGCGCCTCATAGCGCTGTAAGCGCTCTTGCTCCGACGATTCGGCTGCGGCGCCCGCCACACCCAAGATGCACGCGAACATCACGGTCGCAGAAGCAAGCAGGCTCGGCTTAGCAATCATGGCTTATGGATATAGTCGCCTGTCACCGGATGGGGATAGTGCATGGGCGGTGTAATACCCACGTACGGCCATGGCCGGCAGTTGTAGTTGCTGACTTTATCCGGCCCGTGCGGATCTTCGGGATAGGTCATCGGCGCGGGGAGCGGATACTCGGGGATCGGCGTGCGATTCAGATCGCCTAGGTAATCGACGCGCCAGGATTCGCAGTACACGAGCGATGCGATCTTCCATACGCCATCTTCCTTCACATACGTGTTCTCGTAGATGCCTGCGGACATGTCCTGGCGCTCGCCTGCAACGCCTTCGAAGTTCCATGCACGCACCCGCATCCAGCCTTTGGTGGCATCCGGAGACACATCGATGACCGGTTGCAGCAGATAGTGCTCGTTCAGTACGCCCGCCTTCGGTCCGTTGCTGTCGCGCAGCTCCGGCAGCACGAAATGATGGCGTAGGAAACGCACGATCGAATCCTTGCCGATGAACTTCCCGCCGCGATAGTCCGCGGTCGCACGCGTAGCGAATAGGTCGGCGACC
>JAAYXG010000619.1 GCA_012516015.1 Lysobacteraceae bacterium
CGCCGTTCATCCCATGGATTCGGACCGCGTGTTGTTCTTTGCGCGAAGACCGGGCACGCAGTGCTTCGAGCTCGACATGACGTCCAAGCGAGTGAGCGTCGCATTCGAAACGCGTGCTGGACAGCACCTATCCGGCCATGGCGTGTTCTCCGCAGACGGCGATGTACTGTTCACGCCCGAGCACGATTACGAACGCATTCGCGGCATCGTCAGCGTTCGAGATGCCCGCAGCTACGAAGTGATCGAGGAAATCGACACGCGCGGCATCGATCCGCATGAGCTCGCCTGGCTTCCGGGACAACGCAGGCTGATGGTCGCGAACGGCGGGATCTTGACTCATCCGCGGACTTATCGGCGCAAGCTGAACATCGACACGATGGATCCGTCGCTCAGCGTGCTCAATGCAAAGAACGGCGCCTGTTTGGAGCAGTGGCGCTTGCCGGAACATCTCTTGAGCATTCGCCACTTGTCAGTCGCAAGCGACGGTACTGCCGCAGTCGGTCTGCAGTACGAGGGGCCTCGGACGCGCGCACCGAGCGTCGTCGCGCTCTACCGGCGCGCGCGCGGCCTAACTCAGCTCGACTGCCCGACCGAAGCACTCGCGGCGCTCAACGGCTACGTCGCCAGCGTGTGCATCAGCGAGCGCGATGACTTGATCGCCGCCAGCTGTCCCTACGGCGAGGGCGTCGCGTGCTGGTCGAAGCGGTCAGGCGTATTCCGCGGCATCGCCCGCGCGAGCGAAGCGTATGGCCTGTCGCGAGGCGGCGACGGTCACATCTACGCTTCGCGACGCGACGGCAGCGCTTTCGAGATAGATAAAACTGGACTGCGGTCACAAAACATAGAAATCGCGAGCTCGAAACCGATTCGGTGGGACGATCACTGGGTCGCAGCCATTTGAGTCGGCGGGCATAATCGGGCTCGCTTGCCGCATGGAATGGAGCCTCGATGCCATTGCTCACACCGACTCCTCGAGTCATTTCGCCGTTCGTTGCGCTGGGCGCCGCATTGGCGCTCGCGATGCCGCAGCTCGCGCCCGCACAGTCCGCAGCGCACCTGCCGGATTGGGCGCCGAAGCCGCCGCCGCGCGTCTCCGAAGACGCCTTTCGGGCCGAAGTGCTCATGCTGTATACCGGTTTCGACACACAGCTTCGCGTCGATGAGTCGTTGACGAATCAAGGCACGCAGATCTCCGCCGAAGACGACCTCGGACTCGATGACTCCAAGCTGCTCGTGCAAGGCGAGCTGACTCTGCTCCCGGGCGAGCGCCACCTCGTGCGCTTGAGCGGCATGACGACGCGGCGTCGTGCCGAGAAGGATATCGAGACCGTCATCGAATTCGACGATGAGGTCTATGACATCGGCGAGCGCGTCAACAGCGAGCTCAACCTCACGATGTTCGGTCTGACCTACGGATATCGTTTTCTCGTCAAGGAGCGCGGCGAGCTCACGGGAACCTTCGGCATTCAGATCGCCGAGGTCGAGGCAAACGCGGTCGTTCGCAGTCGCGTCGTTCGAGAATCGGAAAGCGGCGTTGCTCCGGTGCCGTTCATCGGCGTCGAAGGCCGCTTCGATTTCAGCAGCCGGTGGTCCGCGGAAGCGCGCCTTCAGTACCTCACGGCCGACATAGAAGATGTGGACGGCTCGATCACCGATGCGCGCTTCGCGCTCACTTGGCGCAAGAATCCGTATCTCGTGTTCGGACTCGGCTATCGGAGCTTTGCGATCGAAGTCGATTCGCGCAACGAAAGCACGCCCGGGTTCGTCGACCTGAGCATGGACGGCCCGCTATTGTTCATGCGGGCGAGCCTGTGAGCTTAGGCGGTAGGTCGGAATTTATTCCGACACTCAACGATGAACGATGCGATGTGTCGGAATAAATCCCGACCTACATTAGAACATTGCCCGGCAACACGACTCGCTAGCCGCCGTCCGTCGCCTGGTGCTCGCCGCTTTCCGCCGGAAGGGGCTGCAACATCACGATCCCGGGCTCCTGCGTAGGCATCTCAGCAGGCACCGGTTCGGTCTGCTCGGGGACCGGCATATTGCTGTATTTCTCGTTGATGTGATGGAACGCGCGCACGAACGCGTCGACACCCGCAACGACGACGGCGACCGGAACCAACGCAAGAACGCACATGATCGTCCATCGCGCCGGCGCCGGCCGCGAGCGTTCGCGCTCGCGCTCGCGCTCCAACTCGAGCGTCTCCTGCGCGCGTGCCTGAATGGCACGCTGCAAGTCCGTCGGCGGACGATGAAACGGCAAGATTTGAGCACTCGCCGGATTCGGCTCGTGCCCTGATTCGGTGAGACGTTCTTCGGAAGAGTGAGTCATGAAAACCGGAGCCTCGCTGTCGGCAAACGCTTCGATCCCCTGACGAGGATCGTCCCGCGTTGGTTGCTGGCGCTGCGTGCGGCAAGCGGACGATACGCCAGAGTGTACCCCGGCGCCCCGCGCCTTAGAATCGGAAGACCCACGATGGCGTTGCGGGGTTCCCCTCGCACGTGTAAACGCTTGAAAAGCCAGCGCATAGTGCAGCACACACCGCCAGGATCCTTGGCTCCGCGTGCGCTGTCTGGCGGTGTCCGGTCCAACGGTCTTAGAATCGGATGAAACTCTTCGATCGAGGCGCCTTATGAACTCGCGACTCCTCGTCCTCTGCGCTGCACTTGCCTGCATTGGGACGGCATCGACGCCGGCGGATGACTTCTCGATCAGCGCCGAGGTCAACGGCGTCGGGATGGAAGCGAAATCCGAGCGCGAGACACCGCGCAAGACGAAGGCGTCCTGCACCGCTCAGTGCAACAGCGCGCACGCGCGCTGCGGCAGCCAGGTACGCCGTGCGCGACAGCAGTGTTCCCGAGTCGCCGTGACGGGCGGAAGAGAATCGTTCGAGCCGTACCAGGATCCTGAAGTCTTCTGCGCGTACTTCCGGCGCCCGCGCAATTGCGGCCCGGGATGCGAGGCGCGCTTCGCTCAGCATTTCGCCATGTGCATGAAAGCGGTCGATAACCCGGCAAGCATGCGCCAGGACTGCATGGATCAGGAACGGCAGGCGCAAAACTTCTGCCGGCAGGAATTGCGCGAGTGCGAAATGGCGTGCAGGTCCTGAGCCGTTCGCCCGACTACAAGGTCGGCGTGACCGGTGAAACGTAAGTCTTTTCGTGTAGTTCCTGGCACTTCACGCAGCGCGCTGCGGTCGGTTCCGCTTCCAGGCGCTCGAGCGGAATCTCCTGGCCGCAGTCGATACACTCGCCGAAGCGCCCCTGTTTGAGTCGCAGCATCGCGGCCTCGATGCGCCGCAACTCGTCCGCATCGCGATTGATATCGAACAGGTTGAGATCCACGATGAGAGCCGAAAAGGATTCATCACCTGCGTCCCGCATTCTGCCGGCGATCTCGAGGTGCGTCTCATCGTTCGAGCGCTCGAGAGTGGCGCGGATTTCGTCCCGGAGCTGCCGCGCGCGGTCTCTCAAGCGAGCTTCGAACTCCGCTGCTTGCTGTTGATCGAGTGCCATCCGCCGCGCCTCGTCTATTGGCCGATCGCCACCCAATGAAACCCGCAACACAGGAGCGGGTTCCCTGCCACGGCGGACACGATGCGCACGCCGCGATCTGAGGCTTACGCCACGCTGTCGGCAAACGTGCGCGGCATCGTCGCAATGCTTGCCGCGGTCGCCACGTTTGCGGTCATGGATCTTTCCATGAAGCGACTCGTCGAGACGTACCCCGCGATTCAAGTCACTTTTTTGCGCGGCGTCACATCGCTTCCGCTGCTTCTCGCCGCAACCGGGCTGCTCGGCCGATGGGGCGATCTCGTACCGCGCCGATGGACGCTTCATCTCGTGCGGGGCCTGCTCAGCGTCTTCGTGCTATGGGCATTCGTCTATGCGGTCAAGCTGCTGTCGCTCGGCGATGCTTACGCGATCTTCATGTCCGCGCCGTTGGTCATTACCGCACTGTCGGTGCCGATGCTCGGCGAGCGCGTTGGCTGGCGGCGCTGGCTGGCCGTGTGCGTCGGGTTGATCGGCGTTCTCGTCATCCTCAAACCTTCAGGGAACAACTGGATCAGTCTCGGCGGACTTGCCGCACTCGCCGCTTCGATCGGCTATGCGATCAATGCGCTCACGATTCGCATCCTCTCTCGATCGGATACCGCGGATGCCACGATCGTCTGGCCGCTCGTCATTCTCGCTGCGGCGAGCGGGTTCATCGCCCTGCCCGCCTGGGTACCGCTGCGTTTGGAGCATGCGGCCTGGATCGCGACGCTCGGGATCACGGGCGCGCTGGCTCAACACTTGATGACCTATGCGTTTCGACGCGCGACGCCCGCCGTGCTCGCACCGCTCGAGTACACGGCACTCGCCTGGGCGATGCTCTTCGACTACGTCGTCTGGGCGACGACGCCAAGCCTCAGAATGTTGGCGGGTGCGGCGATCATCGTCGCGAGCGGTCTATATGTATTTCAACGGGAGCGACGCGTCGCGGCACGACACAGCGCTACAGTGGGCTTGCAGGACCCGAATGCCGGGAAGGATTTTTCGCAGAGACGCAGAGTCGCAGAGGTAGGAAGGACGGAATCGAACGGAGAGGATAATCGGACTCTTGGTTCCTAGCTCCGCGTCTTTGCGAGCGTCATTCTTTGCCTTGAAACTAAGAATCCTGCCCCGCGCGAGCGACGTTCGCTCCGCGGCGCCACAGAAAGGCGGGCCGCCAATCTTGGAACAACACGAGGGTCACTCCGGCGAGCACGAGTGTCGCGGCTATCACCGCGAGCGGCGTGATGCGCTCACCGAGGATAACCGCACCGAGGATCAGCGCCACGACCGGATTGACGAGCGCGTAGGTCGTGACCTTCGAGGCCGGCACTCGAGTCAACAGCCATAGATAACAGTTGAGGCCGATGATGCTCCCGAACACGATCAAGTAGGCGATCGCGAGCATCGACGCAGTCGAGACGCTCGCCGGATGAAAGTGCCTCCACTCGGCATCGACGAACGACATCGAAAGTTGGAAGAGCCCTCCGAACAGCATCTGTGCGCACGTGAAGCTCAACACGTTCTGCACGGTTGCATGACGCTTTTGCACGAGCGTACCCAGACTCCAGCCGACGACCGCGGCCACGAGGGACAGCAAGTGGAGCGCCTGCACCGATCCGGACAGCGAGCGTGTATGCATGACGATCGCCGCGACGCCCGCGATCGCGATGGCGGTTCCGACGAGCGCGCGGCGGCTCGGCGCTCGCTTCGAGAAGAACGCCCAATCGAGTACGAGCACCACGACGGGCACCGCCGTGACGAGCAGCGCCACGATGCCCGACGGGATTCCCTGCTGCGACCACATGACGAAGCCGTTGCCGACACCGGACAGCAGCAAGCCGGTCCAAGCGGCGGCAACCAAGTTGACGCCGGCAAGCGGTGCTCGATTCCGCAATCTGAGCCACGCATACACGAGCGCTCCGGAAACGAAGAAGCGTATCGCGCCCGAGATGAACGGCGGCACGGTCTGGATCGCAAAGGCGATCGCAAGATAGGTCGTACCCCAAATGAGATAAATGCCTGCGAACGCCGCGACGATCGGCAGGATCGAGGCGAACGACGGATGAAGTCGATGCGTCATGGCGCTCACATTGCCTGTTGAGCTGGCAAGCAGTACAGATTCAGGTAGACTGACCATCGAGCGGTACAGTTGAAGGCGTCGACGAATGCCTCACACCATCCGCTCGCTTCGCGAAATGCCTTCATCCGAGTACGTCCATGGCCTCTCAAGCTCCGCTTCTCTACGAACGCGTCGCACGCATAGTCGAAACGCAGATCTCGACCGGTGCGCTGCGCCCGCACGACAAGATCCCTTCGGTACGCTCGATGAGCCGAGCGGCGAAGGTCAGCGTTTCCACCGTCGTGCAGGCGTACGTGCATCTCGAGAACATCGGGCTGATCGAAGCGCGCCCTCAGTCCGGCTTCTATGTGCGCCCGTCGAGCACGAATGTCTTGCCCGCACCGCGCGCGAAGGTTTCGCGCTCGCGCCGCCCCGTATCGATCGCAACGGAAGTGCTCGACACGTGTCGAGAGGCGCTCACGCGCAAGGACATCATTCCGCTCAACGGCGCATTTACCTCGCCGGCGCTCTACCCCAATCGACGACTGAACAATCTCGTGCGCGAGGTGCTGCGGGACCATCCGCTCAATGCCGGCGAATGCTTGCTGCCGCCGGGATTCGAAGAGCTGCGCAGACAAGTGGCCAAGCGCATGGCGCTTGCCGGAGCGCCCGTCGACCCGTCGCACGTCGTGATCACGAACGGAACGATGGACGCGATCTCGCTCAGCTTGCAGGTCCTCTGTCGTGCCGGCGACACGGTGCTCGTCGAATCGCCGACCTATTTCGGGCTGCTGCAGGCGATCGAGCATCTCGGCCTGCGCGTCGTCGAGGTGCCGAACGTGCCAGGTGCGGGCATCGACGTCGACGCCGTCCGCAACGTCGTGCGCACGACGAAGCTCGCCGCGGCGGTACTGATGCCGAACTTCAACAACCCGACCGGCAGCGTTACGCCCGACGAGGCGAAGCGCGAGATCGTGCAGGCGCTCACGGAGCTCGAGATTCCGATCATCGAGGACGACATCTACGGCGACTTGCACTACGGACTCGCGCGCCCGACGTCGATGCGCGCTTTCGATGAAGCGGGACTCGTGATTTCCTGCGGATCGGTCTCGAAAACGATCGCGCTCGGCTATCGCATCGGCTGGGCGGTGAGCCCGCAGTTTCACACCGACATCGCGCGCGCGAAGTTCTACGCCTCGGTCGCGTGTCCGAGCCTGCAGCAGCTCGTGCTCGCCCGCTATTACGCGAGCGGCGGCTATGATCGGTACTTGCGCAAAGTACGCGCGACGCTGGCGTCGAACTCGCAGCAGTTCATCGAAGCCATTGCACGCTACTTCCCGGAAGGCACGCGTGTCTCGCGGGCGGCGGGCGGTGTCGTGCTCTGGGTGGAGCTGCCACGCAACGTCGACGGCACTCAGCTCTTTCGCACCGCGCTCGCAAGCCGCATCGGAGTCTCGCCGGGCATCGTCTTCTCGGCGAAAGCCGATTACCGCAACTTCATTCGACTGAGCTGCGGGTTCCCGTGGACCGTCACCGTGGAGCGCGCGCTCGAGAAACTCGGCCGCCTCGTCGGGGAACTGGCGCAGCCGTGATGGCACGGCGCGCGCGCATGCTGCACGGTCGTCACGACCGTGCAGCCGACGCGAACGGCGATCGCAACATCCATCGTGCACTCGACGTTCAATGCACGTAGGTGACGGCCGACTCGTACGCGCCTGTGGCGCTCGGCTGTCCACCCAACGGCTCGAGCTGCGCGACGATGACCTCACCCTTCGGCGTGCGCGCGTCGAGCGCACTACTATCGATTGTTGACAGCAACGCCGCGTTCACCAATACCGCGCCCACCATCGCCGCCGCGCCCCTGAAGCCAGGCTTCTCCGCTACGACTGCGAGATCCAGCGCCGCAGCAGTGTCCGCCTTCGTCAACGCGCGCAGCTTGACCTCGCCTTCCCCGCTGCGATCTGCGGGGCGAGTCTCAGCCTTGGTTTTCGCCAAGCTGATAAAGAGCCACTCGTCCATAAAACCTCCTCATTCAATGTGATTATTGGTCATGGACGCGTAGCCTATGGCTAGCGCTTTTTCGGGAAAAGCGATAGTTTGTACCGCCGAACTATGACTCTGTGTCATATCAAGGCGTCACCATGAAACGCATACCCGTCGGCCCGCTGCGAGCGTTCGATGTCGCCGCACGACATCTCAATCTGAGCGCGGCGGCGGCCGACCTGAACGTCACGCACGCCGCTGTCAGTCGGCAGGTCAAGCAACTCGAGCAGCGTCTCGGCGTGAAGTTGTTCGAGCGGCTTCCGCGCGGGCTCAAACTGACGCCACACGGTGCATTGCTTGCCGAAGGCACGCGACAAGCCTTCGATCGACTCGCCAGTGCGATCGAAGACGTCTCGCAGCCTGCGGTGCGACGCAAGCTCACGATCTCGACGTTCGCTTCTCTGGCCGCGCGCTGGCTGATGCCGCGAATCGGCAGCTTCGCGGCGCGTTTCCCGGATGTCGATCTGCAGGTCATCACCTCCACGCGGCTCGTCGACTTCGCGCGCGAGGATGTCGATATCGGCATTCGCTTCGGGAGCGGACGTTATCCGAACCTCCACGTGACGCCGCTGTTCAAGCCGCAAGAGATCGTCGTCGCCTCGCCCGCACTCTTGCAACGCGGCCCGCCGCTCGAAACCTATGACGATCTAAAGCACCACACGCTGCTTCACGACGACTCGCACCTCGCGTGGGCACGTTGGCTGAATGCGATCGGCGCAAAAGGCGTCAATCCGCGGCGAGGCATCATTTGCGGGGATCGCAACGCGATGCTGCAAGCCGCGCTCGAAGGACAAGGCATCGCACTCGCATCGCAACTGTTCGTCGCCAACGAGCTTGCGGCCGGACGACTGACGAAAGTGTTCGATGTCGAGGTGGCCTCGCCGTTCGCGATCTATGCGGTCTGTTTGCCGCGGCGGCTCGACGATCCCATGGTCATGGGTGCGATCGATTGGTTGGTACGCGAAGCGCAACTATCGGGCGATGCTTATCCGCCGCCGGCGCCGTAGCGACGAAGAGTGCGGCCGAGATCTCGGACGACGGCGTCATTCATTCGCCGCTGCCGCGACGATCGATTCCAAATCGGGATAGCGGGCATAGCACGGGCAGCGCGCGATCGCTTTGTCGAGCGCGGCACGGGCAAGCTCGCGGTTGCCGCGCGCCAAGTATGTCTGCGCGAGTCGCAGCAGCGCGTAGGATTCGGTCGATGCGTCGAGCGCCTCGCGCAAATCCCGCTCGAGCGACCGCATCGTTGCCTCCGGCGCCTGCCGACCGTCGAGCTGCATCAACGCAGTGTAATAGTACGCACGCGAGGCTTTGTCGCCGGTCGTGCCGTTGTTCATCAGAAAATCGCGCTCGACGATTTCCGCCGCGCGCACGTACGCTTCGATCGCGCGATCGCGCGCGCCGCTTCGGCGCAGGGAATCGGCGAGACTTCCCCACATTTGATGAATCTCGGCGCCGCCCGCGGCGCGCGCCATATCGATCGCGGTTTGTCTGAGTCGCGCCGATTCGCCGAAGTCCCGCAGGAAGTAATACAACATCCCCAGCATCTCGGTACCGGCGTAGTTCGCCGGCGCCGCTTCCTGCGAGCGGAGGTAGAGATCGCGCGCCTTCTCGAAGTCGCCGCGGCAGAAATACATCGTGCCGAGATTCGTCACGACGTACTCGTTGCCGACGTCGAGCGCGGCCGCACGCTCGAGCGCAGCGATCGCGCGCTCCACCGATCCGGCGGCGTGCTCGTAGATTCCGAGCCACATGTGCGGCTTCCAGAAATCCGGCGTGATCGCGGCCGCACGGCGCGCATGTTCGAGCGCGGGCCCGCGCCAACGCTCCTCTCCGGTGCGTTGATAGAGCGCGAACTCGGCGCCGGCGAGACCGAGCATCGCCTCCATGTCATCCGGTGCCTCCGCGACGACGCGCCGATACAGCGCGAGCGCTTGATCGGCCCGACCGGAACGGCTCAAGAAATAAGCTTGCGCTCTGAGAACGGAAGGGTCGTTCGAATCCAACTGCAGCGCTCGTGCACAAGCTCTTTCCGCATCGGCAAGTTGACGCTGCTCATCCACCCACACCGCATCGAGCGCGACTTCGCACACGCCCGCATGCGCCGCAGCGTAGTTCGCGTCATGCCGCAATGCCGACTCGAACCGGCCTTGCGCCCGCCGCAAGTTGATCTCGCTGGGTGCTTTATCCAGAAGATCGCGGCCTTGCAGGTAGTCTGCTTGGACGGGCGCCAAAGGAAAATGGGGAGGCTGCCGCCCTTCACCAACCGGCATCCCAAGCAATCGATGCACCGCCGCGGTGATATTGTCCGCGGCGAGCGGCAAGCGGCGCTCGAGCGTGCTTACCTGAAAGCTCTCCGCCCAAATTTGCTCGCGTCGCCCGCGCGACTCGACATACGCACTCGCCGTCACGCCGATCCATTGTCCGACTCGCTCGATCTCGCCATCGAGCACGATGTCCGTGCGGAACCGTGCGGCGATCTCGGCGCGATCCTCGCCGTCCGTAATCAAAGGTAACCCCGCAGAGGCGACGCCCAAGCTCTTCTCGAGGCGCTCGCGCACCGCGACCGCCAGTCGACCCGACTCGTCGCCTTTGAATGCCGTTACGGCGACCCGAAACCGACCGAACTTCGGCTGAAGCGCCGCCGTTTGGCGAACAGGCGGTGCCGCAACGCCGTTGTCGGCGGACGGCGAAACCGCGAGCCACGCGACGATCGCCGCGATCATCACGACGCCGAGAAGCGCGCTCGACACCAGCCATCCCGGCCTACCCCCTCCGACGCGCGGGC
>JAAYXG010000620.1 GCA_012516015.1 Lysobacteraceae bacterium
GCCAATCGAGAAACTCGTATCGAACCGCCGTCTCGTTCGTCTGTGTCATTGGCGCACTCCATCGTCCGTGCGCAAAACCATGCCCTGGGATGCACGATGACGCCTTCGGGTTGTGGCCAGACGGTCGCTCGCAGGGGTAAGCGGGAAGATGAGGTTCGCAGCCTAGGATTTCGGAGCACCACACGAAGAGCACAAACGAAACAGAAGACCTTCTGCTCTTTGTGGTTGTTCGACCCCGAGGTCTCAGTGCGTTCGCGAGGATGCTACTTCCCTAGCCGTGCGAACAGCGTGTCCTTATAGCGTCGGCTCATCCGCAGCTCTCGCCCGCTCGCAAGCTTTACTTGGTAATCGCCCTTGAAAAGGGGTGCGAACGATTGAATGGCCGCGATATTCACGGCGGCCGATTTGTGAATGCGAGCGAAGCGGTGCTCGCCGAGCTGCGCGAGCAAGTCCTGCAACGTTCTACGCAGCACGTAGCGCTTGACGCCGGTGTGCACGTGCACATAGTTGTCGTCCGCCTCCAACGACTCGATCGAAGCGGCATCGATCAGCTCGAGCATCTCGCCATGGGGCACGAGCAAGCGCTCGGTGGCCCCGGCTTGCGTCCTCGCGGTTGCAACGGCGATATGACGGCTGCGCTTGTCGTCGAGTCGTTCGCGTATGCGTGCGATCGTTTGCGATAACCTTTCCTTGTCGTAAGGCTTCAGCAGATAGTCGACGGCATTGAGCTCGAACGCGCGTACTGCGTGCTCATCGAACGCCGTCACGAACACGATCAGCGGCGCGTGCTCGACGTCGAGCTGGGCAGCGAGCTCGAGTCCGCTGATCCCCGGCATTTGGATATCCAGCAAGGCGACATCGGGCTCCTCGGTCTCGAGTGCGCGCGCCGCCTCGAGGCCGTCCGCGCATTCGGCTACGAGCGTGATATCGCCGTGCTCGCGCAGCAGCCGAGCAAGCTTGTCCCGTGCAGGCTTTTCGTCTTCCGCAATGAGCACGCGCATCAGGCGGTTCGCTCCTGCCAGGGAATTTGGATACGCACTTCCGCCGTCGTTCGTCCATCCGAGGTGAACTCGAGGCCGCCGCGTTCCCCGAAATACGCCTGCAGCCGAGTGCGACAATTGCGCAAGCCAACACCCTCGCCTGGCTTCGGCGAGATTTCGCCCGAGTTCGCGATGCGAATGACCAGCATGTCGCGAGCACGTTCCGCGGCGACCTCAATGCGCGCGGGCACCGTCGTCCACTCGACGCCATGCTTGAATGCGTTCTCCAGCAAAGGCTGCAAGATCATCGTGGGCACGAGGGCATTCGCTGCCGCCTCTTCGATGCGCCATTCGAGCGTGACGCGCTCTGCGAAGCGCTCCTCCATGATCCGGGCGTACAGCCGCGCGAGGTGAAGCTCCTCCTCTAAGGGCGCGAGCTCCTGTCGATCCATCCGCAAACTCGCACGGAGCAGCTCGGCCACCTGCGTCAGGAGACGATCCGCTCGGGCGACGTCCACCTGCATGAGCGAAGAAATCGTGTTGAGCGCATTGAACAAGAAGTGCGGTCGCAATTGCGCCCTGAGCTGCCCGAGCTGCGCCTCCACGAGCGACTTCTGGAGGGTGGCGAGTCTGTGACGTTGTTCTTGCCAGAGCGCAAATGACTCCAGTCCGAAAATGATGCCGAGCCAAAGCCCAAGGAACAGCCACACTTTCACGGTCTCTTGAACGAGCACAAACCCCCATGATTGATGCTCGTACTCCACACCCAGCGCCGCATACGCGGCGTGGCGCATCGTATAGATGGCTGTGATGAACAGCAGGGCGACGAGCGGGAACCACTTCAGATGCCGCAGGAACCACCTGAAAGGCTGCTCCAACAAGCCCTTTGCATCGCGCGCGTACCTTAGCTGTGCAACCAGCCACACCGTGGCCGCCAACGCCGAAGTACCTTCCCATAGGAGCGGCTCCCACCACAGTATGGACGGTTCGTGAAGTCGATCTTGAACGGCAATCGCGAACATCAAGAGCCAGAAACACGCCCACAGCACCGCCAACAGGCGTCGTTTCCGCCGCTCCGTAGCCGCATCCGAGAAATCGAGGGGTGGCACATTTCGCATGCGCCGATTCTAGTGATGCGGACAGTTCTCCGACATCGCTTTGGGGCAAGCGGGACAGAGGGCACTCGCCCTACGGTAGCACCGCCGTGAGCTCGGAGAGCGCTTCTCGGCCGTCACGCCAGAGCGTGTAGACGGCACGCTCGCTGGGCCAGACGAGCGCGGCCTCCAGGTTCGCGCTATTGACGATCGTTGCAAGCACTTGCTTGTCGACCGGGAAGTACCACCATTTGGCATCCAACGCGTACGCCTCGGCGACAGGTTGAGCAATGCCAAGCGCTTTCGGTTCGACCGTGCTCGCCCGAAAGCTCACGAGCCAGTCACCCGACTCGAGCTCGAGGGTCGGGGGTATCGAGGCGCCGACCGTGTCGTCCGTTCCGTGCGACTGCAGTGCTGCGATGTACTGCTCGTGCTGGCCCATGCGATTCACATCGATCGCGTACAGGTGCAGGAACTCTCGATGCTGGCTCGTGCCCTGGCGTACGGACCCGCGCGTGAAGATCCACGGATGTTTCACGACGGTGATCGTCGCAGCCGTGCGCTCATCGAGATACTCGCGCGGCGCGGTTGCACGCTCGGTACCGCATGCGCAAAGACACACGGCGAGCAGAAGCGGCAGTACGGATCGCATCGATGACGATCTCCATCGGACTCCGCCGACAGAATGTTCGCTGCGAAACGACTGTTCCCCGGTTTACTGTAGGGCTGCGGCGACGGTCGCCGCGTCGACACCTTCGATCTCCACGATCTTGCGTCGAGCGCTCGCGCCCGAGACCAGGCGCACGCGCGAACGCGCCACGCCGACGCGCTCCGCGATGAACTCGATCAAAGCCGTGTTCGCCGCCCCATCGACCGGGGGCGCCGCAAGCCGAATCTTGATTGCGCCGTCGTGCATGCCTGCGATGGCCGTTTTGGAAGCCCGAGGCTGCACGTAAACGCTGATGCGTACCGATTCGTTCATGTAAGGAACTCTCGACCCTCTCGAAGAGTCGACATAACATTCCATTTAGCGTCGCCGAACTTTACAGGCCACAACGAAATTCCACTAACGACGCCCCTGGACCGGTGTTTGCATGTCGGAACGCAGATCGAGTCGAGGAGTCGCAGATGGCGAATCGCGCTACTTTGTTCGTGCTGGCATTGCTCTCGTTTGCGATGAGCACCGTCTTGGTGACCTCGTTTGCAGCCATCGACATGGACAATCCGGCGTACACGCCAATCGAGGAAGCGGCGTCGGCATCCGACACAGATCCTCCGCACGAGGGCTCCAAAGAGCGTACCGAGTCGAACGGCAAAGCGCAGCCCACCCCTCAAGAGACGGATCGCAGCCCTCGAGCCGACGATACCGAGCCGCTCGGCAAGCCGATGCTGGCGTCCTACCGCGCACAAAAGCTGGCTGCAGCTTGATCGACGCGCGCGAAACGCCGCTCGCTACCTTGCAATTCACATCGCTGCGCGCCCGCCGACCCTTCGCAATCGATCGTCGCATCCGGCATTTCTCGCCGATTCTCGACGACGCAGCGGATGTGATAGGAAAAGCCGCCTTGCGCGAGCGGTGTCTGGTCACGTAAATACCAAGTCTCGCCGCTCACCTTTGCGGCCCCGAGCACGCGTCGCCTGCACTCCTCCGTAACACCATCGGCGCAGTAGCGCCGCTCGCAGTCCTCGAGTGAGCCGGCGTCACATGCGAGCCCCGCGCGTCGTTCCTCCTCGCGCAGTTGGTTCGGGCCGCCCCCGTGCGTCCACTCGTTGCAGGCCTTGATGTCGCCGTCGTTGCACTCTCCTAGTAAGCGCTCGAGCTCCTCGGGCGGAAGCGTGACACGCTGCCGCTGACGCGTCTGCGCACCGGATGCCCGCCTCTTCGTCGTGATCCCGGGAACGATCTTCGCGTCGGGTCCGCATTTCTCGTCCGAGAAGATACGCGTACCGTCTTCGGCCGTGCACGTATAGATCTGCGCACCCGCCTGGGTCGCGACGAAACAAAGCGCCGACAACACGACGTATCGCGTGACGAGAAGCATGATTCTCCTTCGCTCGAGCAATCCATGAAATCGCGACGTAAAGATAATACCGTCACGACACGGCTCGATGATATCGAGCTAGCGATCAGGGCTCCAACGTGCGCGCGCGTGCGCTCGCCACGCGCTATGCTCACACCGAATCGAGGTTGACAATGGCGCGACGCATAGAAGATTACGCGATGATCGGAGACCTGGAGACCGCGGCTCTCGTCGGCCGTGACGGCTCCATCGATTGGCTGTGCTGGCCGCGCTTCGACTCCGATGCGTGCTTCGCCGCGCTTCTCGGCACGCCGGAGCACGGTCGTTGGCTGCTCGCCCCACAGGAGACGATCCTTTCGACCAGTCGAAACTATCGCGGCGATACGCTGATCCTCGAGACGCATCATAGGACAGCGCGTGGATCGGCGAAGGTCATCGATTTCATGCCTCCGCGAAGCCACGGCTCCGACCTGATTCGAATCGTGACCTGCGAGCGCGGGGAGGTCGCGATGCGCACGGAGCTCGTGCTCCGATTCGGCTATGGCGCCACGGTGCCCTGGGTCACTCGAGTGAGTGGAGACACATGGCGCGCCATCGCCGGACCCGACATGGTGATGCTGCGTACACGCGCACCCATACATGGCGAAAACATGAAGAGCGTCGCCGAGTTCACTCTCCGGGAAGGCGAATCGATGGCATTCACGCTCGCTTACGCCTCTTCGACGAAAGCAGCCGTACATTTTCCGGATCCGCACGATGCGTTGTCCGAAACGGAGTCGTATTGGACCGAGTGGACCGCGAAATGCTGTCGGCTGAGCCGCTGGGAGCGCGAGATCAAGCGTTCGCTGACCGTGTTGCGCGCACTCATCTATGCACCCACGGGCGGAATCGTCGCGGCGCCGACAACGTCTCTCCCCGAGCAGCTCGGCGGCTCTCGTAATTGGGACTATCGCTACTGCTGGCTGCGAGATGCGACCCTCACGCTGCTCGCGCTGATGGACGCCGGATACTACGAAGAGGCGGCCGCTTGGCGCGATTGGCTGCTGCGCGCGGTGGCCGGCAGCCCCGACCAACTCCAGATCATGTATGGCGTGGCCGGCGAGCGGCGACTGATGGAATGGGAAGTCGATTGGCTACCCGGGTACGAGAGCTCGAAACCGGTCCGCGTCGGCAACGCGGCGTTCGGACAACTGCAGTTGGATGTGTTCGGCGAAGTCATGGACGCGCTTCATCAAGCGCGCGCCGGGGGTCTTCCCCCGCTCGAAGCGACGTGGGACCTGCAACTCAAACTGCTCGAATTCCTGGAGCGGATTTGGGAGCGACCGGACAACGGC